>NZ_KV833444.1:0-59958 GCF_001837655.1 Haemophilus sp. HMSC071C11
GGAAATATAAACATTTTATTAAAAAGTGCGGTTAGAATGGTCAAACTTTTATTGCTATTATTTCTTACGTAATGAAACTTCTCCACCATTAAACATCTGAATTTTATTGCCACATAATACTTTTAAATAACCGCGTTCATCTATGCCTTGTTCAATACCTGAAATAACGCCTTGCTCAGTAAGCACATTTACTTCACTATTTGAAAACGCATTATATGATTGCCATGCTTGTTCAAATTCCTCATCAATACCATTTTGCTCAAAGATATTTAAACGTGTATATAAATGTTGTATAAGTTTGGGTAATAAAGTTTGTCGCTCTACATCAGGATCAATTTCACACACTTCCGCATAAGGCTGACTAATTTCTGTTTGTTTTGACAACGACACATTAATACCTATGCCAATCACTAAATTGAGCATGCCATTTTTATGATTAGCAATTTCAACTAAAATGCCACCTAACTTTCTTTCATCAAACAAAATATCATTTGGCCATTTCACTTGTACATTTAGCACTTCCGCAATCGCCAAACCGATGACTAAACTTAACCCCTCAATTGATTTTTTAGGATCAAACGTCCAATAAAAACTAAACATGATTTGCCCAGCAAAAGGCGATAACCATTGGCGACCACGCCGACCGCGCCCTGCAGTTTGATATTCAGCCACACAAAGATCGCCTTTTTTTAATGAAAGAATATTTTGTAGTATCCATTCATTTGTAGAGGAAATTATCGGCTGATAATGGATGCCATAAGGAAAAAGTGCGGTTGAAATTTGCTGAGGATTTAATAAAGGAAGCATTGGCACTAAGCGATAATCTTGTCCATCAACGAGAATATCCAAACCAATTTCACGTAATTGTTGAATATCTTCCTCTAGATTTTTAGAAAATTTTTCCAATTCAGACCGCACTTTTGTCTGACAATCCGCTAAATATGTCAATAACGTAAAATTCATCATTCATCCCTTATGGCAAATAGTATGAAAATCATAGCATAAATCCTAAAATTTCGTTTTCAAAATAAAGTGAAATCTGTATAATCTCGTTGCAATATTTTTTAACTTCAACTTAGCGAGAATATTGCAATGTCATTACGCATTAAACAAGAAGCCCTTACTTTTGACGATGTTCTACTTGTCCCAGCTCACTCAACTGTGCTTCCAAATACAGCCAATCTTTCAACCAAACTCACTAAAGAAATTCGTTTAAATATCCCAATGCTTTCAGCAGCAATGGATACCGTAACTGAAACCAAACTTGCGATCTCTTTAGCACAAGAAGGCGGTATTGGCTTTATTCATAAAAATATGACGATCGAACGCCAAGCAGATCGTGTTCGTAAAGTAAAAAAATTCGAAAGTGGTATCGTTTCTGAACCAGTAACTGTTTTACCAAATTTAACGCTTGCCGAACTTGCTGAAATGGTGAAGAAAAACGGATTTGCGGGCTACCCTGTTGTAGATGGGGAAAATAACTTAATCGGTATCATTACTGGCCGTGATACACGTTTCGTAAAAGATTTAAGCAAAACTGTTTCACAAGTAATGACAAAAAAAGAAGACTTGGTTACCGTAAAAGAAGGGGTGAGTCGCGAAGAAATTTTGGAATTAATGCATCAACACCGTGTTGAAAAAGTATTAGTGGTTAATGATAGTTTCAAACTTAAAGGTATGATTACCGTTAAAGACTTCCAAAAAGCAGAACAAAAACCAAATGCGTGTAAAGATGAATTTGGTCGTTTACGTGTCGGTGCGGCTGTAGGTGCAGGTGCTGGCAACGAAGAACGTATTGATGCATTAGTGAAAGCAGGCGTAGATGTACTATTAATTGATTCTTCTCACGGTCACTCAGAAGGCGTATTACAACGCGTTCGTGAAACTCGTGCAAAATATCCAAATTTGCCTATCGTTGCAGGTAACGTAGCAACGGCTGAAGGCGCAATTGCATTAGCAGACGCAGGCGCAAGTGCTGTAAAAGTAGGTATTGGTCCTGGTTCAATTTGTACAACTCGTATTGTAACTGGCGTAGGTGTTCCACAAATCACGGCTATCGCAGATGCAGCGGCGGCATTAAAAGATCGTGGTATTCCAGTTATTGCTGACGGTGGTATCCGCTTCTCTGGCGATATTGCAAAAGCCATCGCTGCAGGTGCAAACTGTGTAATGGTTGGCTCGATGTTCGCGGGTACAGAAGAGGCTCCAGGTGAAATCGAACTTTATCAAGGTCGTGCATTTAAATCTTACCGTGGTATGGGTTCATTAGGTGCCATGGCGAAAGGTTCATCAGACCGTTATTTCCAATCGGATAACGCGGCAGATAAACTCGTACCAGAAGGTATCGAAGGCCGTATTCCATACAAAGGTTACTTAAAAGAAATCATCCACCAACAAATGGGTGGCTTACGTTCCTGTATGGGCTTAACTGGCTGTGCAACGATTGATGAACTACGCACCAAAGCAGAATTTGTTCGCATTAGCGGTGCAGGCATTAAAGAAAGCCACGTTCATGATGTTGCTATTACTAAAGAAGCACCGAACTATCGTATGGGCTAATCTTTAAGGTGGGCTTTAGCCTGCCTTTTGCTGTTTAAAGTGCGGTTGGTTTTTGCAAAGTTTTAAATAATATAAACCGCTTACACTATCAATAATAAGAGCATTATAAATGACAAATATCCACAATCACAAAATCCTGATCCTCGACTTCGGTTCACAATATACTCAACTGATTGCACGTCGTGTGCGTGAAATCGGTGTGTACTGCGAACTTTGGGCTTGGGATGTAACCGAACAACAAATCCGTGAATTTGCTCCAACGGGTATCATTCTTTCTGGCGGTCCTGAAAGCACAACTGAAGAAAATAGCCCGCGTGCACCTGAATATGTATTTAATGCTGGTGTACCAGTATTAGGCGTTTGCTATGGAATGCAAACTATGGCGATGCAACTTGGCGGCTTAACCGAAACGTCTGATCACAGAGAGTTCGGCTATGCTTCCGTTTCTCTTGAAAATTCCACCGCACTTTTTGCAAATCTTAACGATAATTTAACCGCTTCTGAGCCAAAATTAGACGTTTGGATGAGCCACGGCGATAAGGTAACGCGCTTACCAGAAAACTTCAAAGTAACTGGCACAACGCTAACCTGCCCTATCGCAGCAATGTCAGACGAAAGCCGTCGTTTCTACGGTGTGCAGTTCCACCCTGAAGTAACGCATACTAAAAAAGGCTTGGAATTATTAACCAACTTCGTAGTAAACATCTGTGGTTGCGAAACCAAATGGACAGCAGAAAACATTATCGAAGATGCCGTTGCTCGCATTAAAGAGCAAGTGGGCGATGATGAAGTGATTTTAGGCTTATCTGGTGGTGTGGACTCTTCTGTGGTTGCATTACTTTTACACCGTGCTATCGGCAAAAACTTACACTGCGTATTCGTAGATAACGGTTTGCTTCGCTTACACGAAGGCGATCAAGTCATGGAAATGTTTGGCGATAAATTCGGTTTAAACATCACTCGTGTTGATGCTGAAAGCCGTTTCTTAGGCGAACTTGCTGGCGTATCTGATCCTGAAGCGAAACGTAAAATTATCGGTAAAGTATTTGTTGATGTATTTGATGATGAATCGAAAAAACTCACTAATGTGAAATGGTTAGCCCAAGGTACGATCTACCCTGATGTGATCGAATCTGCAGCAAGCAAAACTGGTAAAGCACATGTGATTAAATCACACCACAACGTAGGTGGCTTACCAGACTATATGAAACTTGGCTTAGTTGAACCTTTACGTGAATTATTTAAAGATGAAGTGCGTAAAATCGGTTTGGCATTAGGCTTACCAGCTGAAATGATCAACCGCCACCCATTCCCTGGCCCAGGCTTAGGTGTGCGTGTATTAGGCGAAGTGAAAAAAGAATACTGCGATTTATTACGCCGTGCGGATGCGATCTTTATCGAAGAATTACGCAACAGCGGTTGGTATGAAAAAACCAGCCAAGCCTTCAGCGTATTCTTACCAGTGAAATCTGTAGGCGTAATGGGCGATGGCCGTAAATACGATTGGGTTATTTCCCTACGCGCGGTAGAAACCATCGATTTTATGACCGCTCATTGGGCACATTTGCCTTATGATTTATTAGGCAAAGTGTCTAACCGTATCATCAACGAAGTGAATGGCATTTCCCGCGTCGTATATGACATCAGCGGAAAACCACCAGCGACAATCGAGTGGGAATAGAAAATCTCTATTTCAGATAATTTCTAATTATTTCAGTAACTTTAATAAGTGCGGTTAATTTTCACCGCACTTTATTTTTGTTTAAAAGCCCTTCTATGCCAATCACAATGAGACTTAACCAAATAGGCACATAAGTAAAATAGTCGCTTGTGGTTATTTGATTATCTAGCACAAAGACAGCTATTAAAAAAAGCAATATGGGTTCAATATAACTCAACACCGCAAAAATACTAACTGGAATTTGTTGGCTTGATTTTAAGTTGGCTGAAAGCGAAATCGCACTCACAATACCAAGTGCTGGTAGCAATAACCAATAACGATATTCTTGCGTAACCAAAGAAAGCGTATCGCTTTGAGAAAGAATATAAATAAAACAAGGAATCGAAATTAAAATAATATCCAATGTAATTCCTTGTAGAGCAGGGATTTTCATCCATTTACGGCTTAGATAATAAAATGGATAAACCGTACAAACCCACAAGCTTGTCCATGAAAAACTTTGAGTGTGCCATAATTCATGTGCAACACCGCAGGCAGCCAGTAAAAGCGCGATTTTCTGAATAAATGATAAGCGTTCTTTTAACCAAGCCCATCCTAAAACAGCCATAATCAGCGGAAAAAGAAAATATCCCATTGCAATATTTATCCCTTCGCCATTTAGCGGCGCCCACATAAAGAGCCAGAATTGACTTCCCGCATCTAGTGTCCCCAGTAAAAATAAAACCCAACGCGTCCAACTTTTTCCTAAAGTTGTCGTAATAAGAGGCAAAAGAGAGCGGCAGCCAATAGTCGGGAATAAAATTAAAAGTAACCCAAAGATCATGGTCAGCATACGCCACGCAAAAACATCCGTTCCGCTAAGTGGTTGGAGCCATATACTAAATAAATACAATATGCCAAATAAACATTGTGAAAAAATGCACAATAATACACCTTGAGTAACTACTTTCATTTTGAACCTCATCTCATCAATGTGATTATTATAAAATCCCAAGACAATAAAAAATCTCAACTTTATTTTTTATTGTGATAATATTTTTCTCGATAGTTACATTTTTGAGAAATTATCTTATGCAAACACTGGATAAATTAGATCGTCATATTTTGAATGTATTACAACAAGATGCCATGATTCCGTTAAAAGAACTGTCAGAGAAAGTGAATAGTTCCGTTGCAACCTGTCAACGACGTGTGCAATCATTAACTGATTCAGGCGTTATTACAAAACGAGTTGCAGTTGTTTCCCCAAAAGCCGTTGGGCGTACGATTAGCGTATTTGTCATGGTCGAAATGGATAATCAACATTCTTATTATCAAGAGCAATTTGAACGGAAAATGCGTCAAGAAGACGAAGTGGTAAGCTGTTACGAAATCTCAGGGGACTATGATTTTATGTTGCTACTCCATGCAAAAGATATGGAAAGCTATCACGCATTCACACGCCGAGTATTGACGGGTGAATTTCATGTAAGAACTTATAAAAGTTTATTTGTAATGAATTTTACCAAAGCAGATAGTGGAATTATCTTATAGAACAAGTGCGGTAAATTTTTACCGCACTTTGTGTATGATTAACTTAGTTTTGTCGTCTGTTTTAAGAATAAATAACCAAGTATTGCCGAAACAGTTGATCCAAGTAGAATACCTAAACGAGAAAGAGTATTGACACTTTCCCCCGCATTAGCATCAAACGCAAGGCTTGCTAAGAACATTGACATCGTAAAACCGATTCCACATAAAACCGCAACAGCAAAAATTTGTTTAAAATTAATTCCATCTGGTAATTTAGCTAATCCCAATTTAACAGAAAGATAACTAAATCCAAATATACCGACTGGTTTACCAATAATTAAACCGCTTGCTATAGCCAATAATAATGGCGACGAAATCATATTCACATCTATGCCAGCAAAACTCACACCAGCATTGGCAAATGCGAAAAGTGGTAAAATAACGAAAGATGACCAAGAGGATAAAATATGCTCGAAATCATCTAATGGGCGTTCTCCTTTTTTACCTTTCAATGGAATGCTAAAACCAATAATAACGCCTGCTAAAGTAGCATGCACACCAGACTTTAATACGGAAGCCCATAAAATTGCACCTACGACCATATAAGCGCAAAGTGCGGAAACTTTGAAACGATTTAGTAATATCAGCACAATAATTGCCACGGCAGAAAAAATTAGTGCTTGTACACTCAATCCGTGCGAGAAAAATAATGCAATAACAACTATCGCACCGAGGTCATCAATAATAGCAAGGGCAAGTAAAAATATTTTCAGTGGAAGTGGCACTTGTTTACTCAATAACGCCATAATTCCCAGTGCAAAAGCAATGTCTGTTGCCATTGGAATTGCCCAGCCATTAGCTAAACTTGGATCTTGTTTAGCGATAAACCAATAAACTACAGCCGGTATAACCATTCCGCCAATAGCTGCAATAGCAGGGAAAATAGCTTGCTGATAGGTAGAAAGCGCGCCTTCAAATAATTCTTTTTTGACTTCCATTCCCACTAATACAAAAAACACCGCCATAAAACCATCGTTAATCCAGTGAATTAAGGTTTTATTAATTGAGAAACTACCAATTTGTAAACTTACAGGCAAATTTAAAAAATCATTATATTGGTTGCTTAACGGCGAATTAGCCAGCAACATCGCAACAACAGCTGAAAAAAGCAATAATATACCGCCAGCAGATTCTAATTTAAAAAAACGTTGGATCAGTTTTATCACATAAACCCCTTTAAAAATACATAGCAAAAAATTCACAAAGGAAGCATCCTAGCATATTTTCGAAGTTAAAGGAAAAAGTGCGGTAGATTTTGTCGGGATTTTTAGCGAATTGTCGATAAAATGCCATATATTGTGACAAAATTCACATTTTTAATTTTACGCAATAGAGATTTTATCTACTTTGTAGTAGAATGCGGACCTTTTATTTTTAGAATCAAAAACTATGTTTTCACGCAAAGATATTATTATTTTAGGAATGATGATCTTCGCCTTATTTTTAGGTGCGGGTAATATCATTTTTCCGCCTATGGAAGGATTTTCCTCAGGACAACATTGGACGAGTGCTTCCTTAGGCTTTGTTTTAACTGGCGTTTTAATGCCATTTATTACGCTTGTTGTGGTAGCGATTTTAGGTCGTGGCGAAGAACTTACTAAAGATTTACCAAAATGGGCTGGCACAGGTTTCCTCGTTATACTTTATTTAACCATTGGCTCTACCTTTGCAATGCCCCGCATCACTAATGTTGCTTATGAAATGGCGTGGTTGCCTTTAGGCTTAACAGAAAATAATGCGAATGTTCGTTTTGTATTCTCACTAATTTTTAACTTAATCGCGATGGGCTTTATGATTAGCCCAAATACGATCATTTCAAGCGTGGGTAAATTTATGACACCAGCTTTATTAGTGTTACTTATTGCTGTGGCAATTACCGTATTTATTTCGCCTTTATCTGAAATTCAAGCACCAAGTAATGCTTATGAAAATAGCCATTCTTTATTAATCGGCTTAACCAGTGGTTATCAAACCATGGATGTACTTGCAGCCATCGCTTTCGGTGGAATTGTCGCCCGAGCATTATCAGCGAAAAATGTGACAAAAACCAAAGATATTGTGAAATACACCATTTCAGCCGGATTTGTTTCTGTCATTTTACTCGCCAGTTTATATTTTTCGCTTTTCTATCTAGGTGCAACTAGTGCTGCAGTTGCAGAAGGGGCAACGAATGGTGGACAAATTTTCTCTCGTTATGTAAATGTCTTATTCGGTTCAGCTGGGACTTGGATTATGGCGGGTATTATTGTATTAGCGAGCTTAACAACACTTGTTGGTGTAACTAGCGCATCTGCTGATTATTTTTCAAAATTCTCTGTGCGTTTTTCTTATCCATTCTGGGCCGCACTTTTTACCGCAATGACAATCACTGTTTCACAATATGGTTTAACGGATCTACTTCGCATAACGATCCCAGCTTTGTTATTAATTTACCCAGTAGCTATTGTGCTTGTTTTATTGCAATTCTTACGAAAAAAACTTCCATCAATAAAATTTACATACAATAGTACATTGCTCGTTACGGTTTGTTTTAGTTTATGTGACAGCTTAAATAACGTTAAAATGTTACCAGAAAGCATCAATTCATTATTGAAACACTTCCCTCTTTCATCTGAAGGAATGGCTTGGTTGGTTCCGACTTTAGTAATGTTAGTTGCAAGCATTTTTATTGGAAAAGCATTGCATAAAACCCATTCTTAATCTCACAAAGTGTTTTATTTATCAGCCCTGTGCCGTAAAACTCCGTCCTTCAGGGCGGAGATATAAGGCACAGGGCTGATAAATTTCTAACCGCACTTTTTCAAAAATTAAATTAATTTAACAGGTACTTTTACGACTAATTTTTTAATTTTTTCTGTTTTTCCATTCACTACACAGCAAGGCTTGTGCGGTTCATAAGGATAGAATACAGCGAACATTTTTGGTTTCATTGTGACGGTGAATTTATCATCAATATCTGCACAAAGTTGATAATCATCCGCTTCGTTGTAATCTTCATACTTAGATAAATTCGGATAGGTTGCGCCCACTTCGATATTTTCCGTGCCACGAATAAGCACTTGTACATCTAAGTATTCATGATGTAATTCTGCTTTTTTACTGCTTGGTTCTGCAGTTTCTGGTTCCATTACGTTCATATAAATTTGATCGTTAATATCATGGCGACCATTCTCTAACGCATTCAAATCTAACGTATTTAAATAATCACATACTTCAGCAATCACTTTTGGCAAACCAACTTTAAAATTTGGGTTGGTTAAACTGCTAATAATCATAGAATTTTCCTTATAGTGGATAAAAGTTACACTATGATACCAAGTCGGTTAAATGAAATAAAGCCACCGATTACATCATCTCTCTTGATTAATCCAATTAGCTCTTGTAGTACCGAGTGAAAGAGAGCAAATATTTGCCAACTTATTGACGCATAAAGTCTAAACAATGAAATTACGGCATTAACACAAGCATTTTCAGAAAAAATATTATCAAGAGGCTTATGAGGACCTGTAAAATGAAAAATAACAAGAGAAATATCAAGAGTATTAATTGAAATCATATGAACTAATTGTAATGTTGAATAGCGTTTAGCAAAATAAAGTTGAAGATCATTTTGCCACGATTCAGAAATATCTCCTGTATGTAAAATAAAAACAGAGAGATTTTCATTGTGCATTAATAAAGATTTCAGTGTGATTTCTACATAAGGAAGATAATTAGCATCACTAGCCATCATTACATTATATTTCATATAAAAGAACCTAATTTCAGAGAGAACAATCAATTTTTAGGAGGAAAATACTGTCGAAACAATGATAAGAAGTTGGTAATGTGAAATAAAGTTAGCCATTAAAGCCAAACATCCTGTATAATGCACGGGCTTTATTTTCTACATTAGCGTGCGGCTATCAAAAGAAATTTTTAAACGCCCAAAGTGCGGTCATTTTTTCGAAAGATTTCTTTTGCTAGTCGCAATCTGGGAAATAAGGCATTGTTTTTAATATAAATTTTAAGGAAAACATTGTGAATCCAATTGTTAAACAATTTAAATACGGTCAGCATACCGTTACTCTAGAAACTGGCGCGATTGCACGTCAAGCAACGGCTGCGGTTATGGCAAGCATGGACGATACCACGGTATTCGTGACTGTTGTTGCTAAAAAAGATGTGAAAGAAGGTCAAGACTTCTTCCCATTAACCGTAAACTACCAAGAGCGTACTTATGCAGCGGGTAAAATCCCAGGTGGTTTCTTCAAGCGTGAAGGTCGTCCATCTGAAGGCGAAACTTTAATTGCACGTTTAATTGACCGTCCAATTCGTCCATTATTCCCAGAAGGTTTCTTCAATGAAATCCAAGTTGTGGCAACTGTGGTTTCTGTAAACCCACAAATCAGCCCTGACTTAGTGGCAATGATCGGTGCTTCTGCAGCATTAACCTTATCTGGCGTGCCTTTCAATGGTCCTATCGGTGCAGCGCGTGTTGGTTTTATCGACAACCAATTCGTATTAAACCCAACTATGGCTGAACAAAAACAAAGCCGTTTGGACTTAGTGGTTGCAGGTACTGACAAAGCCGTATTAATGGTTGAATCTGAAGCTGATATTTTAACTGAAGAACAAATGTTAGCGGCAGTCGTATTCGGTCATCAACAACAACAAGTTGTGATTGAAGCAGTCAAAGAATTTGCAAAAGAAGCGGGCAAACCACGTTGGGATTGGGTTGCTCCACAACCAAACACAGATTTAATCAACAAAGTAAAAGCGATTGCTGAAGCACGTTTAGGCGATGCATACCGCATTACTGAAAAACAAGCTCGTTACGAACAGATCGATGCGATTAAAGCGGATGTAATTGCGCAAATCACAGCTGAAGATGAAGAAATCAGCGAAAGTAAAATCGTGGATATTTTTACCGCACTTGAAAGCCAAATCGTGCGTGGTCGTATCATTGCAGGCGAACCACGTATTGATGGTCGTACCGTTGATACTGTTCGTGCATTAGATATTTGCACTGGTGTATTACCACGTACTCACGGTTCTGCGATTTTTACTCGTGGCGAAACGCAAGCATTAGCTGTTGCAACCTTAGGTACCGAACGTGATGCACAAATCATTGATGAATTAACGGGTGAACGTCAAGATCACTTCTTATTCCATTATAATTTCCCTCCATATTCTGTAGGCGAAACAGGTATGATCGGCTCGCCAAAACGTCGTGAGATCGGTCACGGTCGTTTAGCAAAACGTGGTGTAGCGGCTGTTATGCCAAGCCTTGCAGAATTCCCGTATGTTGTGCGTGTAGTATCTGAAATCACTGAATCTAACGGTTCTTCTTCTATGGCATCTGTATGTGGTGCGTCTTTAGCATTAATGGATGCAGGCGTTCCAATCAAAGCTGCTGTTGCAGGTATCGCAATGGGTTTAGTGAAAGAAGAAGAGAAATTCGTGGTGCTTTCAGATATCTTAGGTGATGAAGACCATTTAGGCGATATGGACTTTAAAGTAGCTGGTACACGCGAAGGTGTAACCGCCCTTCAAATGGATATCAAAATTGAAGGTATCACCCCTGAAATTATGCAAATTGCATTAAACCAAGCGAAAAGTGCACGTATGCACATTCTTGGTGTCATGGAACAAGCAATCCCAGCTCCACGTGCGGATATTTCAGATTACGCACCGCGCATCTATACAATGAAAATCGATCCTAAGAAAATCAAAGATGTGATTGGTAAAGGTGGTGCAACAATCCGTTCACTAACTGAAGAAACTGGTACATCAATTGATATTGATGACGATGGTACAGTGAAAATTGCTGCAGTAGATAGCAATGCAGCGAAAAACGTAATGGGACGTATTGAGGAAATCGTTGCAGAAGTTGAAGCTGGCGCAATTTACAAAGGTAAAGTCACTCGTCTTGCTGATTTTGGTGCATTCGTCGCAATCGTTGGAAATAAAGAAGGTTTGGTTCATATTTCTCAAATTGCTGAAGAGCGTGTAGAAAAAGTTAGCGATTACCTTCAAGTGGGTCAAGAAGTAAACGTAAAAGTTGTTGAAATCGATCGTCAAGGTCGTATTCGTTTAACAATGAAAGACTTGGCTCCAAAACAAGAAACTGAAATTAACCAAGAAGATCCTGTCGAAGAACAGGAATAATCTTGGAATATAGAATCAAAACTTGGTAGCATTCGCTGCCAAGTTTTGTTGTTTTCCAACTTTTAGGCATAAAGAAAGCAAATGCGGTGTTTTCGCTTATCTCGCCATTTTATAGTCTATTTATTTAGCTTATGTGCGATCTTACTCCTTGCTGGCTGTGTTCAGTCTAGGGGCGGTTTTGTGTCTAAAAATCATGTCGTGTTGGCTGAACAAAACCCGAATACTCACTTTGAACAAGAAGTGATGATCGTGCGATTAAGCCAAGTACTACTGGTTGGAAAAATGAGTAATGAAGAACGTGCATCGCTACATTTTGAACGTGGCGTACTCTATGATTCTCTTGGATTATGGGGACTTGCTCGTTATGATCTTACTCAAGCCCTTGCATTACAGCCGAAAATGGCATCTGTGTACAATTACTTAGGGCTTTATTTATTGCTTGAAGAAGATTATGACGGCGCATTGGATGCTTTCAATACGGTGTTTGAATTAGATTCAGGTTATGACTATACCCACCTTAATCGTGGTTTAAATTTTTATTATGTAGGGCGCTACCATCTTGCTCAGCAAGATTTCTTACAGTTCTACCAAGCCGATAAAAAAGATCCCTATCGTGTCTTATGGCTATATTTGAACGAACAAAAATTAAAACCACAAGAAGCCCAAACAAACCTTGTTGAACGAGCAAAAGGGCTATCAGAGGACTTCTGGGGTACACACATCGTTCAATATTACTTAGGACACATCTCTGTAGAAGAATTACAACAACGTGCAAGTGAATTTGCCGAAAATTCACAACAATATGCTGAAATTCTCACAGAAACCTATTTTTATCTAGCAAAACAAAAACTCAATGTAGGGCTAGTAGATGAAGCAGCAGCTTTATTTAAACTAGCCATGGCAAATCAGGTTTATAACTTTGTTGAGTATCGTTTTGCCGCGTTTGAACTCATGAAATTAAAACCGGTTCAAACAGAAGACGAAAAAGAAGAGAAAAGTGCGGTAACAAAAGCGATTGTTTTCTAAAAATCAATCCAAAACTTACCGCTCTTTGCAGTAGAACGAATAGAAAAATTCATTCGCTCTGCTCAACTTAATAAACCGAAAGCCCGTTGAGCTTTCCTTATTTATATTCGAGTATTTTAATGACTGACAAAATTACTTTTAATGACTTAGGCTTACCTGAGTTCATCTTAAAAGCTGTTTCTGACTTAGGTTTTGAAACACCTTCTCCAATTCAACAATCTTGTATCCCACATTTGCTCAATGGCAATGATGTGCTAGGTATGGCACAAACGGGTAGTGGTAAAACCGCTGCCTTTGCACTGCCTTTACTCGCGCAAATCGATCCAAGTGAAAAACATCCACAAATGTTAGTGATGGCACCTACACGCGAACTTGCTATTCAAGTTGCCGATGCGTGCGAACTATTTGTTAAATATGCACAGGGCACTCGCATTGTTACCTTATATGGTGGCCAACGTTATGACATCCAACTTCGTGCATTAAAACAAGGCGCACAAGTGGTTGTGGGTACACCAGGCCGTATTCTTGACCATATTCGTCGCAGAACATTAAATCTTTCTGAACTTCGTTTTATCGTATTAGATGAAGCCGATGAAATGCTACGCATGGGTTTCATTGATGATGTAGAAACCGTCATGGCAGAATTACCAGAAAATCATCAAACTGCGTTATTCTCTGCAACAATGCCTGAACCGATCCGTCGTATTACGAAACGTTTTATGAATGATCCACAAGAAGTGAAGATCAAAGTGAATAACGAAAATGCCCCAGATATCGACCAAAGTTGTTGGTATGTACACGGCGTGCGTAAAAACGAAGCTCTTCTTCGTTTCTTAGAAGTGGAAGATTTTGATGCAGCGATTATTTTTGCTCGCACTAAAACTGGTACTTTAGACATTACAGAACTACTTGAAAAAAATGGTTTCCGTTCTGCCGCACTTAATGGCGATATGACACAACAATTACGCGAACAAACCCTCGATCGCTTACGTAACGGCAGTTTAGATATTGTTGTGGCAACCGATGTGGCTGCACGCGGTATTGATATTGAACGTATCAGCCTTGTGGTGAACTACGACATTCCGCTTGATGCAGAATCTTATGTACACCGAATTGGGCGTACTGGTCGTGCTGGTCGTTCTGGTCGTGCTTTATTATTTGTTGAACCTCGCGAGCGTCGTTTACTTCGTAATATTGAACACCTAATGAAAAAAGGTATCAATGAAGTAGAATTGCCAAATCATCTTGTGTTACAAGAATGCCGCCGCAAAAAATTTGTCGCCAAAATTACGAAACAACTCGAGCATCACGATTTAGAACAATATCGTAGTTTATTAGAAGACTTATTCACAGCCGATCAGGATCAAGAAGATATTGCTGCAGCAATGTTAATGTTGTTACAAGGTAAACAAAAATTAATTCTTCCACCTGATCCGCCAATGGAAAAACGTCGTCGTGAACGTAATGAATGCGGTGATCGCCGTGAAAATCCACGTTCAGCTGAACGTCGTGGCGAACGTAAAGGCTACGGAAATCCACGACCAATGGATTTATATCGTATCGAAGTCGGTCGTGCAGATGGTGTAGAAGTTCGCCATATCGTTGGTGCAATTGCTAATGAAGGCGATATTAACAGCCGTTATATTGGTCATATTAAACTTTATGATGATTACACTACCGTTGAATTGCCACAAGGTATGCCGAAAGAATTATTGCAACAATTCGGAAAAACACGCGTATTGAATAAACAAATGCAAATGTCTTTCTTAGGCGCAGTAAAATCCGATAATTCCCGTGGCGGTGATGATTTTAACGGTAAACGTAAAGGTCGTGGTGGCGATTTCCGTGGAGAGCGCGGACGTGAACGAGGCAATGATAATCGTGGCAATCGTAAATTTAATGAAAAAAGTAACCGCACTTTTAGCGACAAACCACGCCGTGATCGTAGATCATCATTCTAAAAATAAATCGTCTGATATTTTACATACACTTAGCCCCTTGAACCTCAAGGGGCTTTTTATTGCCTATAGTGAAAGTTTTGGCTACAATCCCATAACTTTTTTATATAGGAAAAATCATTGAAAGGTCTTTTTTTACGTATTATTACTGCTCTAGCGTTATTATTTTGGGCTATTGATATGGTGTTCCCATGGCAATTTTTACGTCATACTGAAGAAAATCATTATACTGCAATTCAAGCTAGGGGATCACTTTATGTAGGAACAATAAATAACCAGATTTCTTATTTTATTAATAAAGATAGCGAACGAGGCTTTGAATATGAATTAGCCAAAGCATTTGCTGATACTTTAGGCGTAGAACTCGAAATGAAAATTTTCGATAATCAAGAGCAGTTATTTGATGAACTTGATAAACACAATATTGATTTAGCTGCCGCCCACCTTTTATACCATCCTAAAAATGCAGAACGTTTCCAAATAGGTCCTGCATATCATTCTGCTTCATGGCAATTAGCTTATCGAAAAAATGAAAATCGTCCTAAAAATTTAGGTAACGTAAAGAAAGATATTTATATCTCAAATAATTTAGCATTAGAAGAAACGCTAAAAGAATTACAAAAACAATATCCACAATTAACTTGGAAAAGAAATCAAGCACTTACTCAAGAAGAACTATTACTACAACTGGCTGAAGGCAAAATTCCTTACGTTATTGCAAATTCTATTGATATTGCTGCAATTCAACAAATCAAACCAGAATTAGCCATTGCCTTTGATATTACTGATGAAGCAAACGTTCACTGGTATTTACCCAATAGCCCCTACCGCGATCTACAAACGGCTTTACTCAATTTTATGAATAATGCCGAAGAAACGGGACTTTTAGATAATTTAAAAGAAAAATATTTAGGACATATTTCACAATTTGATTACGTGGATACGCGCTCTTATATGAACGCAATTGAAAATACCCTGCCACAATTCTCACCGCTCTTTGAAAAATACAAAGGTGAATTAGATTGGCGACTACTCGCAGCAGTGGCTTATCAAGAATCTCATTGGAATCCTGACGCAACATCGCCAACTGGAGTACGTGGCATAATGATGCTCACCAAAAATACCGCACAACATATGAAAATCAGTGATAGAACAGATCCTGAACAAAGTATTAAAGCTGGTTCAGAATATTTACACTGGTTGATTAGTCAGCTTCCTGAAAGCATTGAAAAGGAAGAAAGAATTTGGTTTGCCTTAGTTGACTATAACATAGGACTCGGTCACTTAATTGATGCACGCCGTTTAACTCAAAATCTTGGAGGAAATCCAGATAATTGGCTCAATGTGAAAAAAAATCTGCCTTTATTAGCAGAAAAACGCTATTATTCCCAACTGAAATACGGCTATGCAAGAGGCTATGAAGCCTATCAATATGTAGAAAATATTCGCCGCTATATGAATAGCATCGTAAATTATCATCGAGTCCAAGAAAATCAAACAACGAATGATAATGCCAACAACGAAAGTGCGGTTAAAAATTTAGAAGAAATAAAAGAAAATAAGGATTAATAAAATGTTAAAACGTAAAACTTTTCTTAAAAAGAAAGCTAATTTACAACAAAGTTCTTTATCACGTAATCTACGTTTAAGACGTTTAAAACACCGCAAACAACAACAATTTTCGAGACATTCATTACAATTTGTCGTACAAGAAATTTGTTGCTAAGTAATCTATTTTTCTTATCAAAATAAAGAAAAAATAACCGCACTTTTTTATGTAATTTATATCATTAAAGTGCGATCTTTGTTTTACAATAATCGTAAAATATAGTGTGAAATTTTATAGATTAATCAATATTTTATTCTAATTTTATCCCTAAGTTTCCAATTTTCACACCGACTAGACCAATCGAGACGGGATCAAAATAATCCCCTAAAAATTTGAACAATTCATTTAACTCTGTAAAAGAACGCTGAATTTTTATTTGATCCTCCACTTTACGCACAAATTCATAGCGTATGTTATTTTCTTCAAAATAAGCTGTTAGAGTTAAATAAATCGTTTCAAAGAAATGGCTTTTGGCCCCCTCCTCTCCGGGATCACTAATACGCACATTCCACGTATTATTAAGTAGAATTTGAGGCTGTTTTGACATATTTTACTCCTTGCTATTTTTAACCTAAGAAAAACCCGATTATAAAGTTTCTGTAATCAAAAAAATTTATAATCGGGCTTTTCAAATATTTTCCCTGGGTGTTTCGCCTTACGTTGGTAACTGCCTTTCCCTTTACGTTTTTTCTCAACACGCTGACGAAATAATTTATCGCCTAGCAATGCCATCACTGCATTATCTTTTATCACGCCTCGAGTGTGCAAATAAACGGTTTCATTTTCAACCGCACTTTTTTGTTTCTTTCTCATAAATTTTCCTTAAAAAAGCCGCGGAAGGATTTCCACGGCTGGTGTATTATACATGCAAACGTTTAAATTACAAAATCTCAAGTACAGTTTCTGGCGGACGCCCGATTTTAGCTTTATCGCCATTAATAACAATTGGGCGTTCAATAAGTGCTGAATGTTCACTCATCGCTTTAAATAATTCTGCTTGAGAAAGATCTAAATTATCTAAATTTAAGCTTTTATATAGTTCATCTTTCGTGCGCATCATTTGGCGAACATCATCAATTCCTAATTTTTTGGCAATGCTTTGTAATTCATTAACGGAATACTGCTTTTGCAAATACAGTTCAATAATCGGCTGAATACCTTTATTTTCTAATAATGCTAGCGTTTCACGGCTTTTTGAGCAATGTGGGTTGTGATAAATAATAACAGACATAGGATTTCCTCTTAGTAGCTATAAACACTGTAAATTTTAACTTATAATGGCAAAAAAATACTTATAGGAAAAGAAATTATGCTAGAAATGTTAAAAAGCTGGTACTCTCGCCGTTTAAGTGATCCTCAAGCGATGGGACTATTAGCAATATTATTATTTGGCTTTATCTCCATTTATTTTTTTGGAGATTTAATTGCGCCTTTGTTGATTGCTCTAGTACTATCCTATTTACTTGAAATGCCAATCAATTTTTTAAATCAATATTTAAAATGCCCAAGAATGTTAGCGACAATTCTTATTTTCGGTAGTTTTATTGGTCTAGCAGCAGTTTTCTTTTTGGTATTGGTGCCAATGTTGTGGAATCAAACTATTTCCTTATTAAGTGATTTGCCCGCTATGTTTAATAAATCTAATGAATGGCTACTCAATTTACCCAAAAATTATCCTGAACTTATTGATTATTCAATGGTTGATTCTATTTTCAATTCTGTGCGAGAAAAAATCCTTGGTTTTGGCGAATCTGCTGTAAAACTTTCTTTAGCCTCTATTATGAACTTGGTTTCTTTAGGGATTTATGCCTTTTTAGTGCCATTAATGATGTTTTTTATGTTGAAAGATAAATCAGAACTTTTACAAGGGGTAAGTCGATTCTTACCAAAAAATAGAAATCTCGCATTTAAAGTATGGAAAGAAATGCAACAGCAAATTTCTAATTACATTCACGGAAAATTATTAGAAATACTGATTGTCACTTTAATCACTTATATTATTTTCTTAATTTTCGGGCTAAATTATCCACTCTTATTGGCTTTTGCGGTGGGTCTTTCAGTTCTCGTCCCCTATATTGGCGCAGTTATTGTCACGATTCCTGTTGCATTGGTTGCTTTATTCCAGTTTGGAATCAGCCCAACATTTTGGTACATCATTATTGCTTTTGCTGTAAGCCAACTTTTAGATGGAAATCTCCTTGTGCCTTATTTATTTTCTGAAGCCGTCAATTTACATCCACTAATTATTATCATTTCAGTATTAATTTTTGGCGGTTTATGGGGATTTTGGGGTGTATTCTTTGCCATTCCTTTAGCCACTTTAGTAAAGGCCGTAATAAATGCCTTACCTCAAGATTAAATAATCTTTGAATTTTAAGTACTTTATTTAATTAGAGATTTATATAAATAAAAAATAGTTAATCGTAAATTTTCGATTAACTATTTTTTTAATTTATTCTAAAAGTAAATCAACTAAGGTAATTCATCAATTTCTTTATCTACTTTAGGTGGGATCATATGTTCACGACGTAAACCAACATCGTATGCAATGGCGATGGCAACAAAAATCGAGGAATAAGTACCAAATCCAATACCTACGAGTAAAGCAAGTGAAAAGTTATGAATGGAAGGACCACCAAAGAAGAACAATGCCATCACGACAACTAATGTAGTAACCGAAGTAATGATAGTTCTTGATAAAGTTTGCGTTAAAGAAATATCAATAATATCAATCGTATCCAATCGTCTAATTTTTCGGAAATTTTCACGAACTCGGTCAAATACCACAATACTATCGTTGATGGAGTAACCCACCACAGATAAAATCGCTGCGACAAAAGTAAGATCAATTTCAATTTGTAATGCAGAGAATACCCCTAGCGTAATAATTACGTCGTGCGCAAGAGAAGCGATACTGCCAAAGCCTAAACGCCATTCAAAACGTGACCCCACATAAATAAGCACCATTGCTAATGTCGCTAAAGTCGCATATACCGCACCTTGTGCTAATTCTTCACCAACATTTGGGCCAACGAACTCAATACTGCGAATTTGAATGTCTTTATCTACATTCTGTAGCATACTTTTGACGTGTTCACCAATGGTAGAATCATTATTACTTGCAGGTAAACGAATCATCACATCCTGAACCGATCCTGTGGTTTGAACAACTGGACTTTCAATTCCATTTTCGTGAAGTTTACTACGAATTTGTTCAAGGTTAGCGGACTGCGAGAAGTGAGTATCAAATACCACTCCACCAGTAAAATCTAAGCCCCAGTTAAATCCTTTGGTAATAATAAAAAATAGAGAAATTACCATTAAAAGTGCGGATAATATATAACCCCATTTACGCACTTTCATAAATTCAGTCAATGGGAACGGGAGCTTTATCCCATTGATTTCACGGATAAAATGTCCGTCTTTATCTTTTGTAAAAAGTTTCATCATTTCCCGCCTAAATTAATAATTTTTTAAGTTGTTTGCCGCCGTAAAGGGCATTAACTAATGCGCGAGTTCCAGTAATCGCGGTAAACATAGAAATCGCAACACCAAGTGAAAGCGTAATCGCAAAACCTTGAATTGGGCCTGTTCCTACCGCGTATAGAATAATTGCGGTTAAGATTGTGGTTAAGTTAGCATCAAAAATAGAAGTAAATGCACCGTTATAACCTTCATTAATGGCTTGCTGAATTGAACGACCATTACGAATTTCTTCTTTAATACGTTCAAAAATCAATACATTCGCATCTACTGACATACCTAAAGTTAAAACGATACCCGCAATACCCGGCATTGAAAGTGTCGCGCCGGGTAAAATAGACATTAATCCCACAAGTAATACGATATTAATAACAAGTGCAAAACTTGCAATCACACCAAACATTTTGTAGTAAAACAACATAAAGGCAATAACAGCAACTAATCCCCAAAGACTCGCATTAATCCCTTGCTCTACGTTTTGTGCACCTAATGATGGGCCAATTGTGCGTTCTTCAACAATTTGAATTGGTGCAATTAATGCGCCAGATTTCAACAAGGTAGAAAGATTATGTGCTTCGGCAATACTATCAACACCAGTAATTTGGAAATTAGAACCAAAACGACCTTGAATTGTTGCAACATTAATAACTTCTTCATGCTTTTCTAAAATGGTTTTGCCATTTTCATCTTTTTTGCCATTATCTTTATATTCAACATAAAGCGTTGCCATTGGTTTTTTGTAATATTTTTTAGTGGTCTGAGACATAATCTCGCCACCTTCGCTATCCAAGGTTACACTCACTTGCGGCGTGCTTGAATGCTGATCTAAACCAGAGCTTGAATTAATGATATGCTCCCCACCTAATACGGCACGTTTAAATAATGCAACAGGATGCCCTTGGCGATCATATTTAACTTCCGAATCAGCTGGTAACATATTACGAGAAATAGCATCAGCTGTAACATTTTGATTTACGATACGAAACTCAAGTGTTGCCGTTGCCCCTAAAATTTCTTTTGCGCGTGCAGTGTCTTGAACACCTGGTAATTCAATCACAATACGTTCAGCACCTTGACGTTGAATTACCGCTTCTGCAACACCTAATTCAGCAACACGTTTACGTAAAATCGTTAAGTTTTGCTCAATGGCTAAGTCGCGTGCTTCATTTAATGCTGCAGTAGATAGCCCTAAATTAATACTATCAGCATCAGGCTCAGTAATGTCTAATGTTGGATGTAATTGGCGAATAATTCGCTCAGCTTTAGCACGCTGGCTCACATTAGCTAAGGTTATCAACGTACCAAAATGCTCTGTATTTTTAATGGCAGTATATTGAATTTTTTCTTTGCGAAGTTCGCCACGCAAACTGTCTTGTAATTGCTCTTGGCGTTTTACAAGTGCGGCATTCATATCGACTTCCATCAAAAAACGAACCCCACCGCGTAAGTCTAATCCCCATTTCATAGGATTCGCACCAAACATACTTAACCAAGCTGGAGTGGCTGGAGCAAGATTTAATGCGGTGGTGTAATTATTGCCAAGACGTTCAGCAATTTTATCTTTAGCAAGAAGTTGATCATCGGTATTAGTAAAACGAGCTAGAATTGAGCCATTCTCAAGCACGATAGATTTGGTTGGAAGATTATTGGTTTTAAGCACATCTTGAACTTGTCCAAGCACGCTAGTATTTGCTTCTTGACCGCGCGTACCGGAAATTTGCACCGCAGGATCTTCACCATAAATATTTGGAAGAGAATATAAAATCCCGATGGCCACAATAAAAATAACCATCAAATTCTTCCATAATGGATAACGGTTTAACATAGTTTTCCTTTTCTTTTCTAACGCACAGAGCCACAATGCGTGGCTCTGGAAAATAATTTAACGTTACTCTTAAAGTGATTTTAATGAACCTTTAGGAAGAACGCTCACAATGTAGTTACGATTAATCGTAATTTCTGTCGTGTCGTTTAACGCAATCACGATGCTATCACTACCTTCGGTTACTTTAGTAATTTTGCCTATTAAACCACCAGCAGTTAAAACTTCAGTACCTTTTGCAAGCTCAGACATCAATTTTTTGTGTTCTTTATTGCGTTTAGCTTGCGGGCGATAAATCATAAAGTAGAAAATTAAACCAAAGATCACGAAAATAAATAGCGTGGACATTGGACTTTGTGCTTCCATTGTGTTTTCCTTATTAATTTAAGTTAAAAATTTTGCGTAAAATACCATAAATTGCTTCATTGGGAAAGGCGAACTAAGCCCAATATCCTACGTTATGGCGATTAATTTTATTTTTTCAAGATAACGATAAATTCTTTTTCCGAAGCGTAATATTGCTCGACTAAAGCAACAGAATTTTCTTCGGCAAAAATAGAAAAATTTTCCACCGCACTTTCAAGGTTTAAGATCAACATTAGCTCATCATTTTTATTCAAATTTTTTAAGGCTTTTTTGGCACTTAAAAGAGGAATGGGGCATCGAAGTGCGGTTAAATTGAGCTGATATTTCATTCTTTAACTTGACGACGAGCACTCATGCGCTTGCCCATTTCAGTCAAAATATCCGCACTTAAGCATTCACGCCCCATTTCAAATAACGGCTCTTCTAACGCAATATGACGATCATAACCTTGAATAAAGCGTTCAATTAAATATTCATCAATATTTTGACGTTGTTCAGAAATAAGCTCTTCTAACTGCACAGATAATGCATTCCAATTTTCATGCAAATATTCGTGCTGTTTTTCTAATTCATCAATGGAAGTTTGTGCTTGCGGAGCCACTTTGACTAATTGAGGGAAAAAATCTGATTCTTCATCATCGTGATGTAACGGTGCGGCACGATTGAAATAAGTTAAAATTTGCTCAACATCATTTAACACAGCCTGAGTATAGCCGTGTTTTTCTAGATAATCAGGCAAAATGCTTAACTGACGACAAAAACGTTTTACTTTACTATGACAAGCATAAAGCATTTCAATAGGTTCATTCCATGTGGCGAATTGTTGAGGTTCAAGAATTTGCATAAGATTTCCTTTATTAAAAAGTGCGGTCAAAAAACGTTTTATTTTTCTACCGCACTTTCATCAATTATGATTTATCCGCTAATTGTAATGGCGGAACAGGTTTGCCCATGCGAGCATAGAATTCCACCACAAAATCATCAAAACGATCGTCTTCAATCGCTTGACGAATTTCCGCCATTAAACGTTGATAATAGCGTAAATTGTGAATGGTATTTAAGCGTGCACCTAAAATTTCACCGCATTTATCTAAATGATATAAATACGCTTTGGTGTAGTTTTTACAGGTGTAGCAATCACATTCAGGATCTAACGGGCTGGTATCATCACGATATTTTGCATTACGGATTTTGACAATGCCGTCTGTCACAAATAAATGGCCATTACGTGCGTTACGGGTTGGCATTACGCAGTCAAACATATCAATGCCACGACGCACGCCTTCCACTAAATCTTCTGGTTTACCCACGCCCATTAAATAACGTGGTTTGTCAGCTGGGATTTGTGGGCAGATGTATTCTAAAATGCGGTGCATATCTTCTTTTGGTTCGCCTACCGCTAAACCGCCCACCGCATAACCGTCAAAACCAATATTGACTAAGCCTTCTAATGAGACTTTACGTAATTCTTCAAATACACCGCCTTGGATAATACCAAATAGGGCATTTTTATTGCCTAATTCATCAAAGCGATCGCGGCTGCGTTTTGCCCAACGAAGTGACATTTCCATAGATTTTTTCGCATAATCGAAAGTCGCTGGATAAGGCGTACATTCATCGAAAATCATTACGATATCAGAACCCAAATCATATTGAATTTCCATGGATTTTTCAGGCGAAAGGAAGATTCGCTCACCGTTAATTGGGTTTTGGAATTTTACGCCTTCTTCGGTAATTTTACGTAATTTACCTAAACTGAATACTTGGAAACCGCCACTGTCAGTCAAAATCGGGCGATGCCATTGCATAAAATCGTGCAAATCACCGTGTTTACGCATCACTTCCTGTCCTGGACGAAGCCATAAATGGAAGGTGTTACCCAGTAAAATTTCTGCACCTGTCGCACGCACTTCTTCTGGTGTCATGCCTTTTACCGTGCCATAAGTACCCACTGGCATAAACGCAGGGGTTTCTACACTGAACGTGCCTTGTGGACGTTCAAACACCAAGCGACCGCGACGAGCATTGCCGCTTGTTTTATCTAATTCATACTTCATTTTTGCTCCAACGAATAAACAGTTCGAAGATTTTTTTGAACAAAAAAGCCTGTTAAAAAATACAGGCTTTGTGATATCATATTTTCAATGCTCTTTGAGCAGAGGCGGATCTACTAAGATAGTCCGCCAGTTGCCGCTGTCGGGCTATTTCGTAGATCCTGAGTTTGTTAATCATACTAAGGATAAAAATATGACTAAATTTATGATTAAGTTGGTCATCATTATTCTACTTTGCCTGTTATTGAAAAGTAGCACTGGCTATTAGTAGTTGATGCCGACAAGAGATGGTTACCGCCATCTCTTGTTCTTTATTGTAGGTGCTGACTAATTACAAGTCAAACAACTTATTCCAACTCTCTCACATTAGAATTTTTATTAATAAACATCGCATCGCCATAACTAAAGAAACGATATTTTTCTTGCACTGCATGCTTATACGCATTCATGGTATTTTTATAACCAGCAAAAGCTGAAACTAACATAATCAAAGTGCTTTCAGGTAAGTGGAAATTAGTAATTAAGCAATCCACCACTCGGAATTTTTTACCCGGATAAATAAAAATAGAGGTATCAGAAAAATAAGGCTCAATTAAATCTGGATTACCAAATTCTTCCGCAGAAAGTGCCGCACTTTCAATAGAACGAACAGAAGTAGTTCCCACTGCAATTACACGTTTGCCGGCTTTTTTTGTTGCGATAATCGCATTGCAAACTTCTTGAGAAACTTCTACATATTCTGCATGCATCACATGATCTTCAATATTTTCTACACGAACTGGCTGAAATGTTCCCGCGCCCACATGCAATGTAACAAATTCAAAATTCACGCCTTTTGCTTTGAGTTTTTCAAGTAAATTTTCATCAAAATGCAAACCAGCCGTTGGTGCTGCTACCGCACCTGGTACTTTACTATAAACCGTTTGATAACATTCTTTATCGGCTTCTTCATCTGGACGGTCAATATAAGGCGGTAATGGCATATGCCCAATGATTTGCAACACATCTAAAAGAGCGGTTGATTTATCACTTAATTCCACTTCAAACAACGAGCTATGACGAGCTTTCATTACTGCTTTAATACCATTATTTTCGCCTAATTTATCTTCACCTAAAAATAATTCCGCCCCTTCTTTGGGTGATTTCGATGAACGAATATGCGCTAAGAAACGATGTTCATCTAACATTCTCTCAACTAAAACTTCAATTTTGCCACCACTGGCTTTACGCCCAAACATTCTTGCAGGAATAACGCGCGTATTATTAAAAATCAACAAATCGCCTTCATCAATTAAATCTAATACATCAGAAAAAGTGCGGTGAAAAATTTCTCCGTTTTCACCATTTAACTGTAATAAACGACAAGAAACACGATCAGTTTTAGGATAACGAGCAATTAATTCATCGGGTAAATCAAAGTTAAAGTCTGAAACACGCATAATAAAATTTAGGTTAAATAAAATAGGCGGTAAGTCTAGTTTGAATTGAAAATGATCTCAAGAAAAAAACTTTCCTCGGGGAAGATAAAATAACCAGCAATTATGCTGGTTATTTGGGATTAATTATAAATTTGCTTTTTTAGTTGCTTTTACGTTTACATCACAATTTTTAACGATGATGTTATCGCTAGATTTACCTTTTTGAATTAAATTTACAGGCACAACAGAATCAAATTTATCTAACGTTAAGCCACTATCTACATTCCAAACATAATCCCCAGAAACGAAACTTGTAAAGTCATTTTGTGATTTATCACGAGTAAAATCTTTGGCAATAATGCCATCGCCCACACTTACCATTGCGGCAACTGGTTCTTGGTTTTCAAATTGATACACAGCAGTCACCGTTTGTTTATTGCAGGAATATACAACTGTTTTATCAGTTATTGTTGGAAGTGTTTGCATTTCAGCTATTTGCGCAGATGATTTTGTCATTTCAGGTGCATCCTTTGCACAAGCAGATAATACGACTACAGCAGCAAATGTGGGTAAAATTTTAGTTAAATTCATTATTAAATCCTCTTAATTAATCCCTATATAGGGTGCTACTTAGATACCTTTAATAAAATAAAGTTCCATTATTGGAATAAAAAAGGTGGGATTTGATCTGCCCCACCTTGTTTATCAATAAACGATAAAATTATGTTGATTTTTACCAACGATACCCCAATTTCACGCCCACATTTTGCTGTTTGCCGAGTTGTGAACCTTGAGATTTTGAGATAAAAGCGGAAAGTTGGAAATGTAAAATTTCTGCCTTTAATCCCACTTCTTTTTGCCAATAACGCCCAAATGATTGTTGCAACATCGTGCGATTTACAGTGGTTTGTACGTTAGCGTTTGAAACATCAACATAATTTACGAAGAAATAAGGCTTAATGCTGATATTATCTGTCGGGGTAAATGTATAATCAACTCGAATGCCAGCATTATAGCGATTAAATACAAGGCTCGGTGTTTGCACTTTCACTTCTTCAGATTGATAATTTTCACGTTCAATAAAATATCGATTAACACCCAAATAAGGCTGAATACCCAATTGCCCTAAACGGAACTGATAACTTGCATTCACACCATAATTTATCGCTTTTCGATGAATTTTTCGGCTTTGTTCTTCAGCCATTTTACTCGCACTAATTCCCGCACCCACGTTTACACCAAATTGTAAATCGCCCCATTGATATTGGGCAAAACCAGACATCATCGCTAATGTCGCGTGATTTTTAACCTGTTCGTCAAAGGTATTATCTGAACGGCTATGCGAGAAAACCGCCCCAATTCGTCCATTATCTAAGGCTTTTTGCACCCCAATTTGACGCAAGTTCGTTTTCTGCTGATAAGCACGGAACGCATCAGAATCATAGCGTCTTTTATCCTGTGCGATATTTGTCCACACGGCAGATTGTGCTTGATCTACAAAAAGACGATCCAATTCATCTTGAACGGAAAGCATACTATTTACTGTCGCAGACAACTCCGATAACGCACTATTTGAGTAACGGCTGATCAATTCTTTTTGTTTGCGTTGTCTTTTCTCTTCTTCCTCTTGAGTTTGAGGTTCTTTTTTCACTTGCTGTTGGGCATCAATAACCTCAAGTGCGGCTTGTAATATTTGATCAGGCAGGGTATCAGAAAACTCTCTCGCAGCTCTTTTTGACCGCACTTTTTTTGCCTTACTTGTTTGTGTTTCAGTAGTCAGAGCTTGTTTGGCTTCTAATGCGTTTAACAGGCTTTGAGCAGGCAGGGGATCAGAAAACACCGCTCTTCTTGACCGCACTCTTGCCTTACTTGTTTGTGTTTTAGCAGTCTGTTCAACTTGTTTGGCTTCTAATGTTCGTTCTGCTTGCTCTGCTCTTACTAAATCATTGCGCAATTCCTGCTCTTTGATTGGGTTATGCAAGCGGAATTCGCCCTTATTCTTCACTAATTTATAACGTAATGCACCTGCATCAACGTGGTCATTTTCTAAAGTAAATTTGAGTTTGTCTGATAACGGTTGATTATCTTTGCTTTCAACCAAAGTTAATTGCTCAAGGGCTTCGGGTTCTTTGCCTGTGTTGCGAACAGATAATGTGTAATCGCCCTCAGCGTCATTGGATAATTTTAATTTATCGCTTTTATAGCCAAATAAAGATGAAGTAAATTGGAATGTGCCTTGCCCGCTCAATTTACCATTTACTGTCAATGTGTTGAAACGATGTTCTGCCGATGTTGGCGTTGTTTCCGTCTCTAATGAACGGCGGTGACGTGGCGCATTATTTGAGCTAGCTGAATAAGCTGAATTTAACGTAACAGTACTATTATTTAGCGTTAAATTCTGCAATGTGGCATCGCTAGGCATTGTCCAAGTCGCATTTTCCAACGTCACTGTTGTGCCTTTGTCGCCCTGAATTTGGTGCGAAAAATGGCTGTTTTTTAAAGAAAATTGAGCAGAATCCGTTAAATTCACATTACCATTTAACGTGGCATTATCTACTGTTGCATTTGCGTGATTTGAAAGTTTGATATTGCCTATTTGGGTGGCATTGTTGCTCAATGTAAATTGGCTGTGATCTATTAAAGTGACATTACCATTAAGTTTTGCTAAACCATTAATATTCACTGTTGCATTATCAGTTAAATTAATAGAACCATTAATTTGTGTTGTCGGTATGGAATCAATAACTTTTTTATCGGTTAAATTAACTGTTTTACAAGTCGTTAATCCTGTCCAATCTGAACGCGTGCAAATGGTATTTTGCTGATTTGGCACAACACCAAATGTGGCATTTGCATTATTGCTGACTGTCCAATTTCCCTCAATTGAAGAAACATTGCGAGAAACCACCGCACTTCCGCCTTTAATTTGGAAGTTTTCAGCTTTAAATGTGCGGTTGATCCAATCGTCATCAATAACCACTTCGCCTTGAGGTCGTCCGAGCTCGTTTGGGCGATTTAAATGGTTGTAAGCGTGTGGCGTTGGGCGACCACTAAACACTAAAGTGCCGCCTTCTTGAGTAATATTGCCTTTTAAATTTGTTCCACCTGATAGAAGGAAGTGATTATCTTTGTTAAGCGGATTGTAATTAACATTCAAACGGCCAGTATTTTTAGTATCATCTTTATCACCAAACCAACCATTAAAAGCAATATCACGTTTATTGGTTAAATCGCCTGTGTTGTTATTAATGGTGTCGCTGCCAGTAATGGTCACTGTAGATTCTGTTGTGGCATTGTGATTAACAATCATCGCGCCCTCGTCCGTATTTTGGATACGTTTAAAGGTTAATGAATGCCCGTTAAGATCTAAGCGACCACCACGAAATCCGAAATAGATATTGTTAGGATCAACTTGATCTGCACTATTTAGTTGAACGGTAGCTCTACCACTTACAATGCCAACTTCTTTAAAGGCTTGTTTTTGACCCGCTTCATCTGCTTGTTGATCTAAAATGACGCGACCATTACCCGCACTTAAACTTCCTAAATTCTTTCCCTTACCATTGACTAATAAAGTGCCTGTACCAATTTTAGATAGGCGATCATTTTCAGGATTGTGAACTTTCCATTCAACAGTTGCATCTTGTCCAATAGATACGCCAGCACCTTGCCAAGTTATATTATTTTGACTGCCTTTTACAACAAAATTACCTTCAAAGTACAATCCGCCAGCACCTTGATTTATATTATTTTCAATTGTTAAAATTCCTGTTCCTTGATCACCAAAGTAAATACTTTTCCCATGATGTAATGCTGGCGACCATGGATTAGGACCTTTATAAGAGGGAGATTCATCGCCTTTATTACCGCCTCTTAAATCATAAGGTTTACTGATATCATATAGTCCTACTGTTTGTGGTGGTTGTTTTGCACGTACAGGTAATGAACTTTGAATTGTAGTTACTATACCATTATGACTTTCTCCAATTTTAAAGGTATATTCTGCATTGGTATCAAAAAAGTTTGCTGCCATATCATTATCAAATACTTCCTGAAAGTAGTCTTTTCGTGCAATTTGATAACCATTCCCAACTGCTGCGGTTGGATGTCCCTCTCGCAATACACCATTTAAAAGCCATTTTTCTTGCTTTTTATCATAAATAAATAAAGGAGAGCCACTATCCCCTGCCGCACCTGCAATGGGTAGTGGACCATATTTATTAGGTGTCTGTACTCTTCCATTCAAATATAAGTAACCATTACCAGTACCACCATCCATAAAGGTATTACCACCTGTAAGCCAAGCACCGCCATAGGCTAAGTCTGCTTTAGTATTGTTTTTATCATCTTTCCAATATTGATGACCACTACCAGCACGGACCCGAATTGGATACCTTTCCAAGTCAATATAAGTATTACCATTCATATATGAAACCATTTCAATAGGCGCCACTTCCGTGACAAATTTAGCAAGTCTTGGATGTTGATAGTCGGTCATATAACGGTGCGTACTATCATTTTTATAGTTATAACGTTTGACGACTTTATATTTAAAACGATGTTGGTCTGGATTTCCCCCCTCCATACCAAAATCAACGCCATCATACCCTACATTATGTGCGACGCTAATTAAATGCTGCTCACTTATCAATGTTGAATAACCACCACGAACCATGGGAGATAAATCAGGCATAGGCACATCTTTCATCATCGTACCTATCATTTTCCCTTCTTTGTTATAAACCTCAATATTTTTAGCCCCAACTGTGAACTTCCCTTTATTCTCAGCAAAATCACGATAATATTGGTAGTCAATCCCAAAATAAGTATGACCTGCCCACGCTTGCGATACTATCCCTAATGAAATGCAAGCGGTTAAAAAATTCAGACGAAATACAGTTTTTTTCATAATGTTTATTTAATTAAGTAATTTTTCGTATTAAAAAATACGTGGTTAAACGACTATTGAACAATAAAAGTGCGGTGATTTTCTAAGGGATTTTAGCTAAAAAAACGAACTAAAAGGCACAAAAGAAAATAAATGAGTAAAACTATATAGTAATTAAGCCAAAATTTCTAGGTTTTTGCTTAATACTTAGTGGGTAATCTAATCTTGCGATGTGGTAATATTGTATATAATTTACATAGGCGACTAAAGTTAAAACAATATCACTAATAAAATAACCGCACTTTATGTGAGTTTTCTCTGAAAGTGCGGTCATTTTTTCTAAGGTTTTTCTAAAATCAGTTTAAGGAAGCAAGCGGTGTGGGAGCTTTTTACTTTAGCAACTTGCTCTGGTGTACCCGTCGCAATAATTTGTCCGCCGCCACTGCCTCCCTCTGGGCCAAGATCGACAATCCAGTCTGCGGTTTTAATCACATCAAGATTGTGTTCAATGACGACAATAGTATTTCCTTGGTCGCGTAATCGATGCAATACTTCAAGTAATTGCTTAATGTCAGCAAAATGCAAACCAGTCGTCGGTTCATCTAGAATATACAAAGTTTTACCCGTATCACGTTTAGAAAGCTCGGTCGCTAGCTTAACGCGTTGTGCTTCGCCGCCTGAAAGTGTTGTGGAAGATTGACCTAATCGAATATAGGATAATCCCACATCCATCAAGGTTTGTAATTTTCTTGCAATCATTGGAATCGCATCAAAAAACTCGCGAGCTTCTTCCACTGTCATATCTAAAACTTGATGAATTGTTTTGCCTTTATAACGAATTTCTAAGGTTTCGCGATTATAGCGTTTGCCTTTACATTGGTCGCAAGGAACATAAACATCGGGCAAAAAGTGCATTTCAACTTTGAGTACACCATCGCCCTGACAGGCTTCACAGCGTCCACCTCGTACGTTAAAGCTAAAACGCCCAGGATTATAACCACGCGCACGCGCTTCTGGCACACCTGCAAAAAGCTCGCGAATTGGGGTAAATAAGCCTGTATAAGTGGCTGGATTTGAACGTGGCGTGCGTCCAATCGGGCTTTGGTTAATATCAATAACTTTATCGAAATGTTCTAATCCCTCGATAGATTGATAAGGTGCATAATCCGTCTTTTCCGCTCTATTTAACGCATTTTGCGCAAGTGGAAATAAGGTGTCATTAATAAGTGTGGATTTTCCCGAACCAGACACACCAGTTACGCAAGTAAACAAACCAACGGGAATATCTAAATTCACATTTTTTAAGTTATTACCTGATGCTCCTTTAAGTTTGAGCCATTTTTTCTTATCAAGTGCGGTGCGTTTTTTCGGGATTTCGATTTTATCTGCGCCCGATAAAAATTTTCCCGTGATGGAATTTGGATTGAGCATAATTTCATCGGCATTTCCTTGCGCAATAACTTGTCCGCCATGCACGCCAGCACCAGGTCCAATATCAATAATATGGTCAGCTGCACGAATCGCGTCTTCATCGTGCTCCACGACAATTACCGTATTACCAAGATTACGCAAATGAATTAACGTATTAAGTAAGCGTTCATTATCACGTTGGTGCAAGCCAATAGAGGGTTCATCTAATACATACATTACGCCAACAAGTCCCGCACCAATTTGACTCGCAAGGCGAATACGTTGAGCTTCACCGCCTGAAAGAGTTTCAGCAGAACGAGAAAGAGAAAGATAATTCAAACCAACATTGACTAAAAACTGCAAACGCTCGCGGATTTCTTTAAGAATTTTTTCCGCAATTTGCGCTTTTTGACCAGTGAGAGAAAGTGCGGTAAAAAATTCGAGGGTTTCGCCAATGCTTTTTTCCGCAATTATCGGCAAATTGGTTTTTCCAATATACACATTACGTGCTTCGGGTCGCAAACGAGAACCGCCACAATCTATACAAGGTCGATTGCTAATATTTTTCGCTAATTCTTCACGCACCGACATCGATTCTGTTTCTTTATATCGGCGAGCCATATTATTCAAAATCCCTTCAAAAGGATGCTTGCGAATAACCACATCGCCACGATCATTCATATATTGGAATTCAATTTCCTCTTTTCCTGAACCCTGCATAATGATGTGTTGAATTTTCTTTGGCAAAGATTCATAGGGCGCTTCAACATCAAAATGATAATGTTTCGCCAATGATGTAAGCATTTGATAATAATAGAAATTACGACGATCCCAACCTTTTACCGCACCACCAGCAAGAGAAATAGTTGGATTTTGCACCACACGATCTTCATCAAAATATTGCTGCACACCCAAGCCATCACAAGTTGGGCAAGCACCTGCAGGATTGTTAAAGGAAAATAAACGAGGCTCTAATTCTGGCACAGAATAACCACAATGCGGACAAGCAAAATTTGCCGAAAAAACTAATTCTTCTGCTTTCGGATTATCCATATCTGCCACAATTGCAGTGCCACCAGAAAGCTCTAATGCGGTTTCAAAAGATTCGGCTAAACGTGTTGCTAAATCTGACCGCACTTTAAAACGATCAACCACTACTTCAATAGTATGTTTTTTCTGTAAGGCTAATTTTGGCGGATCAGATAAATCGCAAATTTCGCCATCAATACGCGCACGAATATAACCTTGCGCAGCAATATTTTCTAAAATCTTGAGATGTTCGCCTTTTCGATTTTTGACAACTGGCGCAAGTAACATCATCTTGCTGTCTTCTGGCAAACTTAATACTTTATCCACCATTTGACTAATCGTTTGTGCCGTTAATGGAATATTATGATCGGGACAACGCGGCTCCCCTACTCGTGCAAACAATAAACGTAAATAATCGTAAATTTCCGTAATTGTTCCCACCGTAGAACGTGGATTGTGTGAGGTAGATTTTTGTTCAATGGAAATTGCAGGGGAAAGTCCCTCAATAGAATCCACATCAGGCTTTTCCATTAAAGACAAAAATTGACGTGCATACGCCGAAAGAGATTCAACATAGCGGCGTTGCCCTTCCGCATAAAGTGTATCAAAGGCTAAAGAGGATTTTCCCGAACCTGAAAGCCCAGTAATTACCACAAGTTTATTGCGTGGAATAGTTAAATTAATATTTTTCAGGTTATGGGTTCTAGCCCCGCGAATATCGATATTTTCCATAAAATAACTCAAAAGTATAAAATAAATGTAAATTTTGCGATCATTATCGCATATTTTAATATCTGTGCAAATATCCAGTTAAAATATATAGATCTTTTAAAAAATTTCAGGCAAAATAACCGCACTTTTTTAGATAAAAAATGAGGTTTTTTTATGGCTGGAATTAATAAAGTCATTATTGTAGGTCATTTAGGTAATGATCCTGAAATTCGTACTATGCCAAACGGCGATGCCGTTGCAAATATCAGCGTAGCAACCAGTGAAAGCTGGAACGACCGAAATACTGGCGAACGCCGTGAAGTAACAGAATGGCACCGCATTGTATTCTATCGTCGTCAAGCAGAGATTTGCGGCGAATATTTACGCAAAGGCTCTCAAGTGTATGTGGAGGGTCGTTTAAAAACACGTAAATGGCAAGATCAAAACGGTCAAGATCGCTACACCACAGAAATTCAAGGCGATGTAATGCAAATGCTTGGTGGGCGTAATCAAAACGCAGGTGGTTTCTCTAATGAGATGGGATCTTCACCACAACCTTCTTACCAAGCTCGTCAAACTAACAATGGTAATAGTTATCAATCATCTCGCCCAGCTCCACAACAAGCTGCACCACAGGCTGAGCCACCAATGGATGGATTTGATGACGATATTCCGTTCTAAATTACATAGATTGAAAAGTAAATGATAAAAATCAAAGAGAAGCTGAATAAAAGAGAGCTTCTCTTTTTATTTTACTAATTAAAAGGACTAAATCTATGATTATAGATTTAGCCCTTAATTTTATAGCTTTAGTTTTAGGGAAGATTAATTGCTACCATTTATCTTCCATATCACATTTTATTGAAGAGTAAAACTAATTTGCACACTTAAACTCGAAGGAAATCCTGCGGGTCTTGTTCCAACAGAGCGAGATACGTTAATAGCGTCTAATGCCGCCTTATCTAAACTTTCATCGCCTGAGGATTTTGTAACCTTAGCACCACTTAATGAACCATCAGCTCCTACATTAAAAGATACACTCACTTTTCCTTGTTTGCGCATTATCTTCGCTCGAGTTGGATAACGTTTATGGCTTTCAATTTCACGGCGGATTGCAGAACGGTAAGCCGCTATTTCACTCGTATCCGTTCCACTTCCTGCTACCTGTGCATTGCTATTAGCTGCACTTGTTGTACTTGCTTTATCATTTACGTTGGCACTTGAATCAATATTTTCATCGCCTTTTGGTAGCTCTTTATTGATTGGTTTCTTTTGTGGTTTAACCTCTTTTTTAGGTTTCTTCTTCGGCTTTTCTTTTGGTTTTGGCTTTTCCTTTTCCGGTTCTTTGATTTTTTTCGGTTCAGGTTTTATTGTTGGATCTTCTACAATTTCTTGTTTTTCTGGTTCTGGCTCTTTTTGTACATTTTCTGGCTCAGGCTCTGGCTCTTTTTGTACATCTTCTGGCTCTGGAGCAGGTTCTTCCAACACCATGCCCTGTAATAGCTCCATAGAAATACTTGTAGATATATCGCCTTGTGCGCTATTTGCACTATCACTTGGCTCATTCCAATTCCATAAGATAAATCCTATAACAATACCGTGTGCGATCAAAGAAATAAGCAAACCCAATAGCGAACGTTTTGTTTGCTGCATAATTATTCCTTACGGCGTAGTTGGTACAGATTGAGAAGGAGTAGATTCTTGAGAATTTTTACCCGCACTTTTTCCCTTATCTTTCATAGAAACAATTGCCACATTTTTGATTTCATTTTTAGAAAGCATATCTGTAATCGTCACAAAATCTTGGAAAGAGGCTTCGGCATCAATTTTTAAAGTTACTTTCTGATCTTTATTCCATTGAGCAATTTCTGCCTCTAGAGCTTCTTGAGAAATAGGTTTATCATTAAAATAGAGTTGTTTATCCGCTGTCACTGTCAATAATTTAGCTAGCTCGTCAGATTTAAATGCGACCGCTGTACTAGCTTTTGGTACATTTACTTGAATTTTACCTTGAGAGATAAAAGATGCAGTAATAAGCACCACAGTAAGTAGCACCAACATAATATCAATGAAAGGGATAATGTTGATTTCATCGAATTTTTTCACGAATTATTCCTTATCTTTTTGTTCGCTTAATACTTTCCATTTTAAACGATTAACTTCAACTTTACGCCCCAAACCGTTATAAAACACCATAGAGGGAATAGCCACTAGAATACCTAATGCAGTTGCTTTTAATGCTAAAGATAAGTGCAACATAATTACACTTGGATCAATATCGCCACCGCCGTGACCGATTTGATAGAAAGTTAATAAAATCCCGATAACTGTACCAAGTAATCCAACATAAGGCGCATTTGCACCGATGGTAGAAATCACTGTCATATTACGGTTTAAATCAATATCTAATGCATGAATAGTAGAATAATGTGCCACGCTTACCTTTCTTAAAAAAAGATAACGTTCAATTACCATCGCAAGCATAATAATGCTCATCAGTAATAATAAACCGATGATAAAATAATCACTGTACTGTTGTAAAAAATCAAAAAGTTGTACCATTTTTTTTCCTTGTTATTTGAGAAATTTTTTTGAGAATATAATTGAGAATGAATTTCAATCACTCGGGGAATTCTAGCAAAGGCTGAATAATGCGTAAACCTTGAATTTAAAAATTTCTGAATTTTTTACCGCACTTTATGTGGAAAAGTGCGGTTATTTTTTGAAATATTATAGGGAACGAAGATAATCAATGATCATTTGATGATGGTCTTTTATCTTAAATTTATCAAATACTTGCATAATATTTCCGCTTTCATTGATTAAAAAACTAATTCGATGAATACCGTCGTAAGTTCTCCCCATAAATTTTTTTTCGCCCCATACGCCAAATTGCTCCGCAACTTGATGATCAGGATCAGAAAGCAATGTGAAATTAAGTTCTTTTTTCTCAATAAATTGAGCTAATTTTTTCGGGGCATCAGGACTAATACCAAGTACAACTAAACCTAGTGCATCTAATTCAGATTTACTGTCGCGCAATCCGCAGGCTTGTGTGGTACAGCCTGGAGTGAGAGCCTTTGGATAAAAATAAATTAAAACTTTTTTACCACGAAAATCATTTAAAGAAACAAATTTTTCTTGTTGATTTAATAAGGTAAAAGCAGGTGCTTGATTACCAACAGATAATGGATTCATAAAAAACTCCTTTAATGAAAAAAAATTTGCAAATTAACGTTATTTTAGCGACTATAACAAGTGAAACCAAATAATAAAATTAAAAACCGACGGAGGTTATATGTCAGCGCAAAATCCTTTATTTTCGGGTAGCATAGTTGCCCTTGTTACGCCAATGAATCATTATGGCGAAGTCGATTTTTCCTGTTTAGAAAAATTAGTAGAACATCATATTGAAGCTGGTTCTAATGCGCTTGTTTCTGTGGGTACAACGGGAGAATCCGCCACGCTAAGTATTGAAGAAAATGTAAAAGTCATTGAAAAGACTGTTGAATTTGCCAAAGGACGTATTCCTATTATTGCGGGAGCGGGTGCAAATGCGACGAGTGAAGCAATTACAATGACCAAATTATTACGAGACAGTGGTGTAGCAGGATGTTTATCTGTTGTGCCTTATTATAATAAACCAACCCAAGAGGGAATGTATCAACATTTTAAAGCCATTGCGGAATGTACTGATTTACCGCAGATTCTTTATAATGTTCCTATTCGCACAGGCAGTGATATGAAACCAGAAACAGTTGCTCGTTTAGCTGAAATTGAAAATATTGTAGGCATTAAGGAAGCAACGGGAGATGTTAGCCGAATAGTTAAAATTAAGCAGCTTGCAGGTAAGAATTTTATTGTTTTAAGTGGCAATGATGCAACAGGCTTAGAAGCAATAAAATTAGGTGCTGAGGGAGTAATATCAGTAACAAATAACATTGCAGCAAAAGATATGGCTGATATGTGCCGTTATGCACTTGCGGGAGATTTTGATAAAGCGGAAGAAATTGATGCTCGTTTAATGCGTTTACATCACGACCTGTTCATTGAATCTAATCCAATTCCAGTGAAGTGGGCAGCTTATCGCTTAGGCTTAATTAAATCGCCACATTTACGCTTGCCACTTACAACACTTAGTGAAGAAATTCAACCAAAAGTAGAAGATGCGCTAAAAATCGCAGGATTGTTATAAAAATAAAGGGGTAAGTAATTACCCCTCACTTTTATGTATTATAGATCAGTAAAATGATCAAAAAGTGCGGTCAGAATTTATCAAATTTTCAATTTAGTTAAGGTTAATATATGAAAAAAATAATATTGAATTTAGTAACGGCTATTATTCTAGCTGGTTGTTCGTCTAATCCTGAAACCTTAAAAGCAACCAACGATTCATTTCAAAAATCTGAGACGAGCATTCCCCATTTTTCCCCTTTGGCTACTGGAGGGGTACAGTTACCAAAAGCTGATGATGCCTATTCATTACCTAATATTGAAGTGAAAAAAGGGGAAGATATTGATATTCGCCCACCATTAATCCCTCTCGCTATTATTCAAAATTCAATAACAAAATTTGATGGCGAACGTTCGTTGATTGTCTATCCAAAACAACAGGCAAAACTATATAATCTTCAGCAAGTTGAGCGTTTATTGAAAGATGAGGGTATTTCATCAACAACAGATGGTTCGATTTTAACAACTGATTGGGCAAAAACAGAACGAATTGGCGATAAATCTATAGAAATAAAATATCAAATAGAACAAGTTATGACAGCTGATGTAAGTGCGCTTACCGTATCTATTTTACATATGCGCCGAGATGGTATTATTTTTACACCAAATGTATCAGATAAACAATATTATACTTCGGAACGTTTAAATCGCATTGTTTTAACACTCACTACCGCGTATAACAAACAATTACAGGATTTATAAAGTACTTTAATTCAATAGGGGGCGTCATATAATAATTTCTCTAAAATAATAAATGTTTAAAAATGAGACATAGATCATCCTTTTGAAAATTACTCTGATATTTATCTTTAAAACACTTGAAAATCTAAAATAAGAACACTATTTTGTTATTAACTAGAATTTAAATCACGCAACAAAGAGGTAAATGCTATGACACTTAATATTACCAGTAAACAAATGGACATCACTCCTGCAATTCGTGAACACTTGGAGGAAAGACTTGCGAAGTTAGGTAAGTGGCAAACGCAGTTAATTAGCCCACATTTTGTTTTAAACAAAGTACCTAATGGATTTAGTGTCGAAGCCTCTATTGGCACACCCTTAGGCAATTTATTAGCCAGTGCAACTTCAGATGATATGTATAAAGCAATTAATGAAGTGGAAGAAAAATTAGAACGTCAGCTTAATAAACTTCAACATAAAAGTGAATCTCGCCGAGCTGATGAACGTTTAAAAGATTCTTTTGAAAACTAAATACTGTAGATAAAATCTAATCTGGCAGTCTTATTGTAAAATGATATGTCTGTCAGATTAATTTTAGATGAAACAATTAAATCACTAAAAATTGATGATATTAACTCAAAATATTAATAATATTTTATTAAATATAGATTAATTTAACCTATCCTGCACGGCGATGTAAACTTCAGTACATTCACGCTTATCCACTACAAGAACATAAACGACAACTTTATCTTCAATAACTTCATAAACTTAAACAATGCCCTACAGAGCTAAATTTTATTTTATAAAACACACCAAAACCGCTCGGCAAATACGTATGAATTTCCTAAGCGTTTGATTAACTTTTTCTTAAATTGCTTTTAATAAAAATAGAGACTAATGAAAGATACAGATTAAATTTATATTTTTTAACGAAATAGATATTATTTGACGGGATTAATGGCGGTGAGAAAGGGATTTGAACCCTTGATGCAGTTTCCCACATACACGCTTTCCAGGCGTGCTCCTTCAACCACTCGGACATCTCACCGTAAAAGGTTCGCAAACTATAAAGATTTACTCTGGTTTAGTCAAGTTTTTTACTCTAAAAAATAAAAATCTTTAAAAGATTAGTTAAAAAATAGGCAATAAAAGCTATTGAGCTAATTCAGAGTTAGAAGATACTAATAATTTAGTAAGATGTAACCTTGATAATTATTAAAACAGTTGATTTTAATAGATACCATATATTAATTTATCTCTTATTCTCTTTCTTAATCTTTTTATTTTAATTAAAAAAGGGATTTTCTCAAAATGATCATACCAAGATGATGGTATATCAATAACTTTATCCATTTCTTTTAAAAGTAAATTTCCTATATGACAATTTAAGTGACTGCATTTTTTGTGCCAAAATTTATTTGGACCACAATAATGAGAAATAACTATTGGCATTTTTACGTATAATAAATTTTTCTTTTTAATCAAATCTCGATCCGTTGGTGTAAAATTAAATCTATTATTAATAAATTTTACTTTTCCTTTACAGATACCATTTAGAATATCTTGATCTTGGTATTTCATAACATTATTGTATTTATTCATCCAATTTATTGATTTTTGGAAAATATTTTCTTCTTTCCATTTATTTAAATTAATTAATAATATGCCCGCATTAAAATAAAAATCCCCTTCTAAACCAATTGTTTTTTTATAAGCTTCATTTTTTACATCAATAAAAGTATCTCGACATGCTGCCAAATAATAGTTCGTTATATCTATATTCCAAAGTTCTTGAAGTGAAGAGTTTGTTAATGTGTCCACATCAATATAAATAGCTTTTTCTATATCCTTTATGTATTTAGTTAAATTTAGTCTAGCGTAAGTAGCTAAAGATATATAATCTATTGTTTTTGGAAAGTTTTGAAAATCTGACTCACAAACTGGCAAGAAAAATACTTTACAAGAGTATGCGCTTGCTAAATTATTTATTATGGTCTTATTTTCCTGATTTATTTTCATATCAAGAATATAAAAATTTATTTTTTTAGGTGTGTTTTTAATAATGCTAAAAATACTTACAGCTAAATAAGGTGCATAATAGTTGTCAGATGAAAATATAATATTCATCGTCTGACTGACAGTCTGTCTGTCTGTCTGTCTGTCTGTCTGTCTGTCATAAAATTATCTTCTGATTAACGTGTCAATTATTTTTTATTAATAGATTAAATACTTTTATTAACTTTATAATTTATTTTTTAAAACGCTCAATGCCTTTGCACGATGAGAAATTTTTTTCTTCTCAGCTGTTTCTAATTCAGCAAATGTACAACCTTGTTCTGGACTAAAGAATAAACTGTCATAACCAAAACCATTTTCGCCTTTTTCTTCAAAACCAATCACACCGTGACACTCACCTTCGGCGATAATTGGCGATGGATCTGTTGGATGCTGTAAAAACACGATACAGCTCACAAATTTGGCTTGGCGTTTATCTTGTGCAATATGTGCAAGCTCTGCCAATAATTTCTCACGGTTTTTAGCATCATTACCCTCTTCGCCAGCATAACGTGCAGAATACAGGCCTGGTGCGCCATTAAGTGCGGAAACTACTAAGCCAGAATCATCCGCAATAGCAGGCAAACCTGATTTCTCTGAGGCATAGCGTGCTTTTAATAAGGCATTCTCAACGAAAGTTAAGCCAGTTTCTTCTGGGCTTTCAATGCCTAGATCTGTTTGTGCAATCACTTCAAAGCCAAAATCAGATAGAACATCAGCCATTTCTTTCACTTTGCCTTTATTGCCTGTAGCAAGTACGATTTTTTGTTTCATAAATTAGTCCTTTTATTGATGATAAGCTGACGTTAAATCAGCCCAGTTTTGCTCGGTAAATTGAATATTCATTCGTCCAACTTCTTTTTCGAAGGAACGTTTTAAACGGTTCAGATTTTGCACTTTCCAAAAATCTCCAGATTTTTCGCCGCACTTATCAAAATCGAGCAACCAACATTTTTGCCCTTGTTCAGTTTGTTGAAGCAAAATATTATGTGCATTCAAGTCTGTATGGCAAATCTGTAAATCATGTAGTTTTCGAATCAAACGACCAATTTGCATCCAAGTTGCTTTTGGCAATGTTTGTGTTTGTAAAAGTGCGGTTAAATCCTGCGCGTTTTCGATTTTTTCCGTCAAAATATCCGCTTGATAGCAAATACCTAACTTGCCTTTTTGAATACGTGCAGCAATGGGTTTAGGCACAGGTAACCCCGCTTCATACAAACGTTGCAACAAATGAAACTCAGCAAAACTACGGGTAGTTTCAAGAGCAGAAAAACGATAACGATCTTTGTTCAGTTTACCCCAAAGTCCACCGCGATAATAATGACGCAACGCACAATTTACACCAAACCAATCTTCCGTTTGCAAGAAATAAGTGATGCCTCGACCTTTTGCACTTCCTATCACTCGTTCTTGTTTTTGCCAAAATTCCGCTTGGAAAAACTCGGTTGCTTGCTCAAAAGTGCGGTCAAAATTAAAGATAAAATATTGGTTATCTTGTTGGAATTGCTGCATTAGAACGTTGTTATGAATAGAAAATGGGGTCATTCTACTTTAAAATAGGCACAAATTAAATGATAAAGGAACGTTAATGCCACTTTTTACCGAAGCTCCAAAATCTCTTTGTATTCTCCGATTGTCAGCTGTAGGCGATGTTTGCCACGCCTTAGCGGTGGTTCAGCACATTCAGGCATATTATCCCCAAACAGAAATTACTTGGATTGTAGGCAAAACTGAAATGGGTTTGCTTTCGGGCATTCCTAATGTCACGCTCCTTCATTACGATAAAAAAGCAGGATGGAAAGGTATTTTATCACTCTGGAAACAACTAAAAAATAAACAATTTGATGCGCTATTAAATATGCAAACAGCATTTCGTGCATCAATCCTTTCTTTAGGAATTAAAGCAAAATTCAAAATTGGATTTGGAGAAAAACGTTCTCGCGAAGGACAATGGCTATTTGTAAATCGTCGTATCGCAGATCCTTTTTCCCCTCACGTATTAGATGGATTTATGGCTTTCGCTGAATATATTGGCGTACCGAAAGCAGAACCGAAATGGGAATTAGCTATCTCAGAAGATGATTATAAATTTGCCGATCAATTTATTGATTTTTCTCGTAAAAATTTATTGATTTCCCCTTGTTCTAGCAAAGCAGAAAAAGATTGGCTAATCGAAGGTTATGCAGAGGTTGCCAATATTGCCCATCAGCATAATGTCAATGTGATTTTCTGCAGTTCGCCAGCCAAACGTGAATTAGAAATAGTCGAAAAAATTACCGCACTTTGCCATTTCACGCCAACCAATATTGCAGGAAAAACAAACCTAAAACAGCTTACCGCTTTAATTTCTAAGGTTGATTTGGTACTTTCGCCAGATTCTGGCCCTGCCCATATTGCGACAACACAAGGAACACCCGTTATTGGCTTGTATGCCTATCACAATCCTTTGCGGACTGCACCTTATAATAATTTAGATAACGTGGTATCTGTATATGAAGAAAATGCCCAAAAAGAATTTGGCAAACCGTCTTCTGAACTACCTTGGGCAACCAAACTAAAAGGGAAAAATTTGATGGCAGAGATTCAAGTCGAACCCGTCATTGAACAAATGAAAAAATTGGGATTATTTTGAAAAAATGATCTGCATCTCAAAAGTTAGATGGTTAAGTTAAACGTTTTAATATAGCCAACTTGAAAGTTGTTTTTGGAAAGTAAGAGCTTTATTTTTTAAGTTAAAAATCAATAACTTGTTGTTAAATTAGTTTATATTTAGTCATAAAAATATATACCTTAATCTCTTGCTTATTTAGTCCAATTTTTGCAGGTACAGATTGAAATCCAAAATTAGTTTAAATTTTACGCTACTAAATGCAAATGATTATAAATAAACCAATTGATTATTATCATTATTATCATCGCCATTCTCCTATTTTTAATTATTACAATAAGGAAAACAGATGCGATTTTCTAAACTTTCCCTTGCGGTTGCTACAACCTTAGTGACAGCAAATGTGCTAGCACAATCCATTGAATTAGACTCTATCAACGTTATTGCGACACGAGATCCAAGTAGGTTTGCTTATACGCCAGAAAAACAATCTAAAGATAGTCTTCTTTCCAAACAAGCTACTAGTGTTGCAGCAGCGTTAGAAGACATTCCCAATGTTGATATTAGAGGCGGTTCGAGAAGCATTGCTCAAAAACCTAATATTCGAGGGGTAAGTGATAATCGTGTTGTGCAAGTCATTGATGGCGTGAGACAAAATTTTGATTTAGCACATAGAGGTTCTTATTTTCTTCCAATGTCACTTATTCAAGAAATTGAAGTAATCAAAGGACCAAGTAGCTCCTTATGGGGTAGCGGTGCTTTGGGTGGTGTTGTGGCAATGCGTACGCCAAATGCTTTAGACTTATTGAAAAATAATGACAAATTCGGAGTTAAAATTCGCCAAGGTTATCAAACTGCTAATAATTTATCGGAAAGGGATGCTTCTGTATTTGCGGCAAATGACAAATTCGATGTTCTTATTAGTGCTTTCTATAATAATGCGGATAATTTACGCACTGGTAAAGGCAACAAGCTGAATAATACAGCCTATAAACAGTTTGGGGGCTTAGCAAAATTTGGTTGGCAAATCAATGATGCGAACCGTGTGGAATTATCCCACCGCGAAACTCGTTTTAAACAAACAGCACCAAGCAATAATGAGGTGGAAAACGAACTTACCAATGAAAAAATTATAGATCAAATCAACGAGTTCCACGGCTCAAACAACGGTTTACCACAGAGAGCAAAACCATCATCAGAAACATCAGCGTTTTACTCTAAAGTGAAAACACGTTTTGGCAGTGTCAGTTATTTAACTGATCAACAAATTCCTGATCAAAGCACGGTATTTAACTATTATTTAACGCCAGATAATTCTTATCTAAATACGCATATCGCACTGTATAACAATAAAACTATTGAGAAAGAACAGCGTAAAGTCAGTGGTGTGAAAGATCAGACTAAATTGACTACCCGAGGTATAAATTTACGTAATTCTTCCGAATTATCTCACATTTCCTTTGTTTATGGGGTGGATTATATGCGAGATAAAATCCGTACCGAACGAGGCACAAACGATAAAGATGCGAAGTTTCGAGCGGACCCCTATAATGCGAATTCAAACACTACAGGCGTTTATTTAATCGCTCATATTCCGCTATTTGGGGAAAAATTGCTAGTTTCGCCAAGTGTACGTTATGACCACTACGATACCTCAAGTAAAACCGTAAAATATAAGGATAATCATTTATCGCCTGCCACAAAATTAACTTGGAAAGTGACCAATTGGTTAGATTTTTCTGCTAAATATAATGAAGCTTTTCGAGCCCCATCTATGCAAGAACGGTTTGTGAGTGGTTCTCACTTTGGGGCAGATATTCGAGGAGCAAATCAGATAAATAAATTTGTAGCAAACCCAAATTTGCGCCCTGAAACAGCGAAAAATAAAGAAATTACCGCAAATCTACATTTTGATAGCCTGTTTAAACAAGACGATAAATTCAAAATTGAAGCGACTTATTTCCGCAATGATGTGAAAGATTTAATTAACTTAAAAACATTTAATAACCCGAATGAAAATAGCCCATCGCAGCTATTACCAACACGTTCTCAGTATCAAAACATAGCTAATGCCCGTTTAAGTGGTATTGAGTTGCAAGCCCAATACCAAACAGAACGTTTAACGCTATTTACTAATTATGGCAGCACCAAAGGTAGAGATAAAGATAGCGGCGAAGCCTTATCAAACATTGCCGCAAGCAAAATCGGCGTAGGGGCAGATTATGCTTTAGTAAAAGACAAATTCACTGTAGGAGCGACAATAACCCATTACGCTGCCCAAAATCGAGTGCCTAAAGATCACGCTGTTACCTACCCAAGTTATATACTGACCGATCTTCGTGCTACCTATGCGCCATTAAAAGGCGAATGGAAAAACCTGCGTTTAGATTTTGCGCTGGAAAACTTGTTTGATAGAAAATATCAACCAGCATTTAGTTTAATGGAAGGCACTGGTCGTAATGCGAAAATTAGTGCAGTTTATAGCTTCTAAATTTACTTTGGAAAAACGCCCTAAAGCTGTTTTCCCTCAATTTTTGTAATTTTATCAATTAATAGGACATAAGGAATGAAAATGAGACCTCGTTATTCTGTTATTGCAAGTGCGGTCAGTTTAGGCTTTGTTTTGAGTAATTCAGTGATGGCATTAGTGCCAAATGCTGGATCATTGAACCGTGAACTAGAACAGCGTCAAATTCAACCAGAAGCCAAACCTAGTGGCGAATTATTTAATCAAGCAGCAAAATCGCCTTATACCGCACAGTATAAACAAGGACTGAAATTTCCACTTACGCAAGTACAGATTTTAGATCGAAACAATCAAGAAGTCGTCACAGACGAGCTTGCACATATTTTAAAAAATTATGTAGGAAAAGAGGTATCGCTGTCAGATTTAAGTAATTTGGCAAATGAGATCAGCGAATTTTATCGTCATAATAATTATTTAGTGGCAAAAGCAATTTTACCACCGCAGGAAATTGAGCAAGGTACGGTAAAAATTTTGTTACTCAAAGGTAATGTAGGCGAAATACGCTTGCAAAATCACAGCGCATTAAGCAATAAATTTGTATCCCGTCTCTCTAATACAACAGTGAATACGTCCGAATTTATTTTGAAAGATGAGTTAGAAAAATTTGCTTTAACAATAAACGATGTTCCAGGGGTAAATGCTGGTTTGCAACTCTCCGCAGGCAAAAAAGTCGGCGAAGCAAATTTACTGATTAAGATTAACGATGCAAAACGTTTTTCTGGTTATGTTTCAGTAGATAACCAAGGCAACAAGTATACTGGGCGTTACCGTTTGGCTGCGGGGACAAAAGTCAGTAATTTGAATGGCTGGGGCGATGAATTGAAACTGGATTTACTGAGTTCTAATCAGGCTAATTTAAAAAATGCTCGTATAGATTATTCCTCTTTAATTGATGGTTATTCTACGCGTTTTGGTGTAACTGCTAACTATCTCGACTACAAATTAGGTGGTAATTTTAAATCATTACAATCTCAAGGGCATTCCCATACCCTAGGGGCTTATTTGTTGCACCCAACAATCCGTACACCAAATTTTCGTTTAAGTACTAAAGTGAGCTTTAATCATCAAAACCTTACGGATAAACAACAAGCGGTTTCTGTGAAACAAAAACGGAAAATAAACAGTTTAACTGCAGGGATTGACGGTTCTTGGAATCTTATTAAAGATGGGACAACTTATTTTTCATTATCTACCTTGTTCGGTAATTTAGCGAATCAAACTAATGAAAGAAAACATAATGCGACAGAGGATTTTCAACCAAAATCGCATTTTACGGTATATAACTACCACTTGTCTCACGAGCAAATTTTACCAAAATCTTTTGCTTTCAATATTGGTATAAACGGTCAGTTTGCTGATAAAAACCTTGAAAGCTCACAGAAAATGTTGCTTGGTGGTCTGTCTGGCGTGCGTGGACATCAAGCTGGTGCGGCTTCTGTGGATGAAGGGCATGTGATACAAACAGAATTCAAACATTATTTACCAGTCTTTTCCCAAAGTGTCCTAGTTAGTTCATTGTTCTATGACTATGGTTTTGGGAAATCTTATAAACATGGCCAATTTCTCGAAAAAGGCGTGAAAAATAGCGTGAAATTACAAAGCGTTGGTGCAGGACTTTCTTTTTCAGATGCAGGCAGCTATGCCATCAACGCTAGTATCGCTAAACCGCTTGATAACAATATTAATAATGCCGATAAACACCAATTTTGGCTTTCTATGATTAAAACTTTCTAAGGAGATATGTCATGTATAAATTAAATGTAATTTCTCTTATCATTTTGACCACTTGCAGTGGTGCGGCGTATGCCTCTACACAGGATTTTCCACAAAATAGCACTGTAGTTGTTGGGAGGGCAAGTGTTACTCAAACTGAAAATAAAATGACGATTAATCAAGAAACCCCCACAACTCAAATAGACTGGAAGAGTTTTGACATCGGCAAAAATAAAGAAGTGGAATTTCAACAACCCAGCACAAGCGCTGTGGCATATAACCGTGTAACTGGCGGGAATGCTAGTCAAATTCAAGGGAAATTGAAGGCAAACGGTAAGGTTTATTTAGCAAACCCTAATGGGGTTATTATTACCGAAGGGGCAGAAATCAATGTCGCTGGTTTATTTGCAACAACTAAAGATTTAGAGAGAATCAGTGAAAATGGCAATAATAAATTTACCCGTAAATTAACACAAGAAGGTCAAGTTCTCAATCAAGGGAAAATTACGGCGCAAGATTTCGTGGTACTTAATGGCGATCAAGTTATTAATGAAGGGGAAATTAACGTTGAAAAAAACGCTGCAAAAAATGGCGAGGTGTATTTATCCTCAGGCTATAATTTCACATTTACCTTATCAGATAGCGGTATAAGTGTGGCATTAGAAGATAATACAGTACAGGGTATTGTTAAAAATGAAGGTATTGTTAAAAATGAAGGGAGTATTAAAGCAGGAGAGATTACGCTAAGTGCGAAAGGGCGTAACCAAGCATTAGATAGTTTGGTTGTGAATAATGGAGTGTTAGAAGCAACTAAAGTCAGAAATACAAACGGAAAAATTGTGTTATCTGCTGACAATGTTCAGTTGAATAGTAAAAGTAATATTAAAGGGGAGATCGTCAATTTTGGGACTGAAGTTACCTCAAATGAAGATAAAAAACTTAAAATCACTTCTCAAACTGGATCAAAAGTTACCTCGCCTCAAATCAACTTTAAAGGTAAAAGCGTTAATATCAATGGTAACTTTGGACGTGAAAATAGTGGAACGCACTATAATGATGAACATAAAACATTAAATACAGAAGTTAATATTGACGTGCCAAACACTGAAAATATTCGTATTGCGGATATTGCAGATAAAAATAATGCGAGTACGGGTTCATTTATACAAACAGAGGCGTTAAGTTCATTACTGGCTAATAATGGAAAAGTGAATCTTAAAGGAAATGAGGTTAATATTTCAGGCAATATCAATATAGATTCCTTTAGAGGTACAGATTCGCTATTAAAGCTGACTAACCAAGGTCATATTAATATTGATCATGCGGATATTCACTCAAAATATCGTTTATTTGTTGTAACGAGTTTGCAGAATGAGGAAGATTTTAAATCAAATATTACAATTACTGACAGCAAAATAAATCTTGGTAACGGAGCGATGGGATTGGGGCGTAGTGCCAATGAAGATGACTATGATAACAGATATCAGAAAACAGAACGCTCACAACGTAAGAAGTTTAATGTAAATATGCGTAATGTAGTATTTGATCAGGTTGATGAAGTGATTTTAGTGGGTGGATTTAAAAATGTTAATTTAGATAACATCACCGCCACAGGACAGACGAATTTTTACATTGATGGGGGTATATCCCGTAATAGAAATGGTGTGAGTTCGAAATATGAATACGGAGTGTTAGATTTAGACCATCGTACACAGTTGTCAGAGTTAGATCAAGGCAGACGCCGTTGGAAATATTACCGTAAGTCATATACAGAAGATTTAGAGTTAGATATGAACAGAGCCTATTGGTATCGTTTTGATATGTTTGCTACCAAAAATACGGGGCGATCAACGATTAAAGACACGGAAATTAATATTTCTAACAGTAATATCAACCTAAAAAATGGATTTGTGCATTTACTGGCAGAAAAAATTAAGTTAGATAATAGCAAGATTGATATTACCTTTGATAAACAAGATATTGCAACTCAAATTAACCGTTTAGGAATGAATGGTAAAGTCTCAATGGTAAACTCACATATCAAAATCGTGGGCGATGAGAAAAGCGATATATCTCCAAAAGCACCTTATGCTACGATGTTTTTAATCGGGGAATTAATAGGGGAAAAAAGTTCTATTTTTGTGAAATCTCATCAGGGTTACACCTTTAGAACTGATGGCGATACAAAAATTGCAGGTAAATACAGCAAAGATGACTTGAAAATTACCGCAATTAACACTGGAGGAAGAACTGGGGAAGAAGTGATCATTAATGGTGCGCCAGGCTCAATTGATAATGATGCTAATATTGCCAATATGGCATTTACTATTGGTGATAACGCAGATACTAAAACAACCATTGAAAATGCTGAAATTACTGCCTTAGCACCTAACGGTGGAACAGCTTATTTAAGCTCCAAAGGGGTAGAAATTGATGTAAAACCAAATTCGGATTTCACATTCTTTGAACTTCCTCGTGAGAAAAACTTTAATCAGACAAAAATTAAAGGCGATTCTACCAAACTCAGTGAACGTGGTTTTGCTAGACTTTATGACAAAATTAACGGTGTGCGAGCCACCAACTTGTCTGCTGAGCAATTGAATGTTACGGACGCAAGCGAAAAAATCATTAATACAAATTTAGTGAGTAGCTTAGATGTTGAAAAACTTGTTTCTGTTGCAGTTTGTGATGCAGGTAAAGGTTGCGAAGAACAACAATTCGGCGATAAAGGTAATAATACTAAGGTGAGTGTTGGAGAGTTAGAAGCTGAACAATAACTATTCAGAACACAAGGTAAAAGCATAAAGCCAATCTGACAGACACCAATTAAATTGCGTGCCTGTCAGATTTTTTAATAGCCATTGTCGCTACATTATTTTAAACATCCACGTATAATCAATATGCCAACATTTCTAGCTTGTGCGACGGCTTTTGGTTTGCTCAGTTTAATTTTTAATCCTTGAAGTTGATAACGTGATTCAAGCAACTCTGCCACTTCATAAGCCGCTCGCTCAATCAACAAGAAAGGTTTACTTTCCACATAATCAATTATCACTTGGCTCACTTCAGCGTAATTTAAACAATAGGCAACATCATCCGTTTCCGCTGCTTGTTTACAATCCCACGCCATTTCCAAATCAAACACGAGTTTTTGCTTTATTTGCTGTTCCCAATCATATACACCGATTTGTGCAAAAACAGTCAATTCTTCAATAAAAATACGATCCATAAGGTTTCCTCTAAAATTATTGTAGGCGTATGCTATCAACTTTGGGTAAAATAACGAACAGTTTTTCTTGCTGGAGTACAAAATGAGCCTTTTCGCCCTTTTTTATATGCTTTTTGCCTATCTTTTAGGCTCTATTTCCAGTGCGATTTTAATTTGTCGCCTTACTGGATTGCCTGATCCTCGTCAAAATGGTTCACACAATCCTGGTGCGACGAATGTATTACGTATTGGAAATCGTAAGTCTGCCTTGGCGGTGCTTATTTTTGATATGTTAAAAGGGATGATTCCTGTATGGGCAGGTTATTATTTAGGTTTAACCCAATTTGAATTAGGGATGGTCGCACTTGGTGCTTGTTTAGGGCATATTTTCCCCATTTTTTTTCAATTTAAAGGTGGCAAAGGTGTTGCAACTGCCTTTGGAGCAATCGCACCGATTTCTTGGGCTGTTGCAGGTTCAATGTTTGGTACTTGGATCCTTGTTTTTCTTATTAGTGGCTATTCTTCGTTAAGTGCGGTACTTACGGCGTTAGTCGTGCCTTTTTATGTGTGGTGGTTTAAACCAGAATTTACTTTTCCTGTTGCCTTGGTATGTTGCCTATTAATTTATCGTCATCACGATAACATTCAACGCTTATGGCGTGGTCAAGAAGATAAAGTTTGGGCTAAATTTAAAAAGAAATAAAAATTTTACCGCACTTTTCTAAATTTCCACTGGAGTTTCCTGTGTATACTAAAGGTTCCGTTTCCACCCGTATTGCGAAATATTTATTTATCATTCTTATCGTTGCTGGTGTGATTAGTTCTCTAAGTTTGGCAATTATGAGCAGTAATAAATATGATGCCGAAGCCATTAATATTTCAGGTTCTTTGCGTATGCAAAGTTATCGCTTACTTTATGAAATGCAAGAACAACCAGAAAGCGTGGAAACGAACTTACGCCGTTATCATATAAGCCTTCATTCATCTGCTTTACTAGAAGTTCAAAATCAATTTTTCACACCGAATGTATTAAAACATTCCTATCAAAACATTTTGCAACGTTGGACGAACATGGAAAAATATGCGCGCCAACAGGATGTAAAAAACTATAGTAAGCAGCTTACTGACTATGTGGCAGATGTTGATTATTTTGTGTTTGAATTACAACGTTTTAGCGAGCAGAAATGGATTTTAGGCGTTTCAGTATTAGGTTTTGCGATGTTGTTAATTTTGCTGATGGTGTCTTATGTGATTTGGTACACAAACCGAGAAGTTGTGAAACCTTTGCATTTAATGACAAAAGCCAGTATGCAAGTGCAAATGCGTCAATTCAATCATATTCCACTTGACACAAGGAAACAAAACGAACTTGGCACACTGGCTCGCGTATTTACACAAATGTCCACAGAACTGGGACAGCTTTATTCGCGTTTAGAAGAAGCTGTAAACGAAAAAACGCAAAAGTTGCGTCAAACTAACCGCACTTTAAGCACTCTTTATCAAAGTGCTCAACTTCTGAATACAAACACAATTAACGATAAAATTTTAAATCAAGTTTTGAATTACATTTTTATTAGCGACCATTTGAACTTCGTTAAAGTGGAAGTGATGGGGGCTGAACATTGGGATATTACATTGGGTAAGCAAGATGCTAATAATGAACTACAAATCGAAACCCTTTCTGTGGATAACGAAGAATTAGGTGTACTCTCTTGGCAAGCAGGATTACCTTGTCCAGATCCCCGAATTATGCAAAATTTAGCGCAAATGCTTGCTCGTGCGCTTTATTTCCATAAAAATTTACGTCAGAAAGAACAGATTTTATTAATGGAAGAACGCTCAATTATTGCGCGAGAGTTGCACGATTCTTTGGCTCAAGTCTTATCATTTTTACAAATTCAACTTACTTTGCTCAAACATAACCTGAAGAAAGAAGACGAACAATCAAAAGAAAAGAGTTTGGCAATTATTGCCAATTTTGAACAAGCCCTTTCTGGTGGTTATGCACAGTTACGTGAGCTTTTAGCCACTTTCCGTTTAACCATACAAGAAGCGAATTTACAGCTTGCACTAAAACAAGTGATTGATTCATTACGCTCGCAAACAACAATGCAAATGAATGTGAATTGTCAATTACCATCGCAAAGTTTGAACCCTCAACAGCTGGTTCACGTTCTGCAAATTGTACGTGAAGCCACCACCAATGCGATCAAGCATTCTCAAGGCACGGTAATTGAAATTAGCGCAAGAATTAATGCGGAAGGCGAGTATGAAATTTTAGTTGAAGATGATGGGGTTGGCATTCCAAATCTTGAAGAACCAGAAGGGCATTACGGCTTAAATATTATGGCGGAACGCTGTCGTCAGCTTAATGCACAATTGCATATTCATCGCCGTGAGCAAGGTGGTACGCAGGTAAAAATCACTTTGCCGCATACATTATTTTAGGACATCAAAATGCAAAATTTACAGCCTTTTCATACTTTCCACATTCAATCTAATGCACGTGAAATTATTGAAGCACATAGCATCGAACAGTTACAACAAGTGTGGGCGTATTCTAAATCAGAAAATTTACCCGTACTTTTTTTAGGTCAAGGCAGTAATGTTCTGTTTCTGGATGATTTTAATGGCGTGGTGGTTTTAAATCGTTTAATGGGGATTACGCACGAACAAAATGCAAATTTTCACTATCTTCACGTCAATGGTGGGGAAAATTGGCATAAATTGGTGGGATGGTCTATTAATAATGGTATTTATGGCTTAGAAAATCTGGCTTTAATTCCTGGCTGTGCAGGATCTGCGCCTATTCAAAATATCGGTGCTTATGGCGTTGAATTTAAAGATGTGTGCGATTATGTGGATGTACTTAATTTAAACACGAATGAAACCTTTAGACTCGACACAGAACAATGCGAATTTGGTTATCGTGAAAGTACTTTTAAACATCGTTATCAGCAAGGTTACGTGATTACAGCGGTTGGATTAAAGCTTAAAAAAGATTGGCAGCCTATTCTAAAATATGGTTCGCTTGTAGACTTCGATCCAAAAACTATCACGGCTAAACAAATTTTTGATGAAGTCTGTCATATCCGTCAAAGTAAATTACCTGATCCAAATGAAACGGGTAATGCAGGGAGTTTCTTTAAAAATCCAGTTGTCAGTTCAGAACATTTTGAGGAAATCAAAAAACATCACAAAAATCTACCGCACTTTCCACAAGCAGATGGCTCAGTGAAATTAGCGGCAGGCTGGCTGATTGATCAATGTAATCTTAAAGGTTTTCAAATAGGAGGGGCTGCGGTTCATAAAAAACAAGCATTAGTGTTAATTAACAAAAGTGGGGCAACAGGACAAGACGTAGTTAAACTTGCCCATCACGTTCGCCAAACTGTTGCAGAAAAATTCGGTGTATATTTGCAACCTGAAGTAAGATTTATCAGTGCAACTGGCGAAGTAAATAGCGAGCAAATTATCACGTAATTTTATAATAATTGAACTTTCAATTGATAAAATCTGTCTTATTGACAAATTAGTTCAATAAGATAGCTTATTGTGCTATAACTAAGTACATTGATTGGCAAAAGCCAAAATAAAGAAGGGAAACGATGGATAAAGAAACACAAATGATGTTAGTTCCTCAAGGCAGTATCGAAGGTTATATTCGTGCAGCAAATGAATATCCGATGCTGACCGCAGAGGAAGAAAAGGAATTGGCAGAACGTTTGTATTATCACGAGGATTTAGATGCAGCGAAAAAACTCATTTTGTCGCATCTTCGTTTCGTGATCCATGTTGCACGTGGCTATTCTGGCTATGGTTTGCCACAAGCTGACTTAATCCAAGAGGGCAATATCGGTTTAATGAAAGCGGTCAAACGTTTTAACCCTGAAGTTGGTGTACGCTTGGTGTCATTCGCCGTGCATTGGATTAAAGCTGAGATCCACGAATATGTTCTTCGTAACTGGCGTATCGTAAAAGTCGCAACCACGAAAGCTCAACGTAAATTATTTTTCAACCTACGTAAAACTAAACAACGTTTAGGTTGGTTCAATGAAAATGAAGTTGATATGGTCGCAAATGAATTGGGTGTTTCCAAAGAAGATGTGATCGAAATGGAGTCTCGAATGAGCGGTGCGGATGTCGGTTTTGATTTACCTACTGATGATGCAGAAACAGAGACCTATTCTCCAGCCCTTTATTTGGAAGATAAAAGTTCTAATTTCGCAGCAGAGCTTGAAAATGAAAACTTTGAAAGCCAAGCAACCGAGCAATTAGGTGCAGCGTTACAAAGTCTAGATGCACGTAGTCAGGATATTATCAAAGCTCGTTGGTTAGATGATAACAAAGCCACATTGCACGATTTGGCAGCAAAATATAATGTCTCTGCGGAACGTATTCGTCAATTAGAAACTAATGCACTGAAAAAATTAAAAAGTGCGGTGAATTTTTAAATAATTTAGAAAAAGAAAACCTGCTGATTAGCAGGTTTTTTATTTCTCATTTAACCGTAATTTCAAATCTTCAGCAGTTTGGCAGGTCTTAATCTTATCAAACACTTGGTTCGCCTCGTCATATTCCTTATTCAAATAACGTAACCACTGTTTAATTCGTGCCACATGGTAAAAACCGCTGTCATATTCATTTTCGACATTAGCATATTTTTGCAAGATTTTTTGAATCTCATACCAAGGCATTCTGGATGCTGCCCTAGCAACTGCACTCGCACAGGCGTACCAGAAGAAGTAAAGCCCTGATTTTTTAATTCAGGGCATAAACGATAAAATACTTTTTCAGGGAGAAATTGATCAACTACGCGAACAAATTCTGTTATACATAAATCGTAGTCATTCACTTCGGTGAGAAGTTGGCGTACAAAGGGATCTAGAACCCCTTGCATAGGCGCAAGAATAACACGCACTATTTCCAGCCTTTTGCTTTACAAATTAAATCGTAAGCGGCTTGAATCTGTTGAGTTTTTTCTTTTGCCATTTCCATCATTTCTGGCGGTAAACCTTTCGCCACAAGTTTATCTGGATGATGTTCATTCATTAAACGACGATAAGCACGCTTAACCGTGCTTTGCTCGTCGGACTCAGTCACACCCAATACTTTATAGGCATCATTTAAAGTTGGGCCAGAAGCATGTTGGTAACCACCACTATTTTGTTGTTGATATTGGTAGCCACCTTGATATGCACCTTGTTGATATTGCTGATAAAAACCGCCTTGAGTAAAAGCTCGAGCAGCCATTTCCATCGCAATCATTTGTTCAAATTGCATACGAGAAAGCCCAAGTTCTTCAGCGATCACATAAAGCACTTCTTTCTCATTTTCGTGAAGTTCTGAATCGGCAAAAGCCGCTTGAACTTGCACTTGTAAGAACATTCGCAATAAATCAGCACGTTGCCCACAACCAATGCGAAATTCACGGATAACTTGACGAATCGGGAAATCAGATTCTTTACCACGACGAAACGCATCTTGCGCTAATTTACGCCCAGCATCATCCAGTTTAAGCTGAATCATTAATTGATTAGCTAATTGAATATCTTCTTCTGTTACACGCCCTTTCGATTTACTTAAATGTCCTAACACCGCAAAGGTGGTTTGCATAAACAAGTCTTGACGTGTTGTTTTCTTTTTAAAGAAACTAGAACTTACCGAGCCAAGCTCATACAATTTTTTATCTGCAATAGAGCCTAAAATGAGACCAGCAATCGCACCAAAAAATCCACCAACTTTCCAACCTAAAAATACGCCTATAATTTTCCCAATAAATCCCATTCTTTCCCCTGTTAAGTCAAAGTGCGGTTATTTTTATAATGTTATTTATAATGATGATAAAAATTTATTTCTCAAGTTTTATACGCCAAATTCGGCACGATAAGCACGCATTTCTGGCAAATGGCTACTATATCGAGGATCTTGTTCGATAAATTGCATCAAATCATCTAAATCAATGATTGATAGCACTTGGCATTGATAATCACGTTCTACTTCTTGAATTGCAGAAAGCTCGCCTTTTCCTCGTTCCTTACGGTTTAGAGCGATCAATACCGCCGCAAGCTCTGCCTTATTTGCACTGATTAATTCCATAGATTCACGAATTGCAGTGCCAGCCGTAATCACGTCATCCACAAGCAAAATTTTTCCTTGCAATGGGCTACCAATTAAATTGCCGCCCTCTCCGTGATCTTTCACTTCTTTGCGATTAAAACACACGGGTTTATCAATACCATAACGATTAAATAACGCCACCGAAACTGAAGTGCCAATTGGAATGCCTTTGTAAGCAGGGCCAAAAACCACATCAAAATCTACCGCACTTGCTTGAATTGCCGCAGCATAGAACTCGCCTAAACGCGCTAAATCTGCCCCCGTATTGAACAAACCTGCATTAAAGAAATACGGACTTTTACGCCCCGATTTCAAAGTAAACTCGCCGAATTTCAATACATTTCGGCTTAAAGCAAATTCGATAAAATCGCGTTTATATTGTTCCATTTTTTAACTCCTATAAACTGTGTTTATAAGCCTAACGCTTCGCGTTGAGCGATAAAAATTTGATTACAGCCTTGTTTCGCTAAATCTAATAATGTTAATAATTCTTCATGGCTAAATGGCTCGCCTTCTGCAGTGCCTTGCACCTCAATCATTCGACCATCTTCCATCATCACAACATTCATATCGGTTTCCGCTGCAGAATCTTCCACATATTCCAAATCACAAACAGCTTGACCATCAACAATCCCTACAGAAATTGCCGAAACTAGCCCTTTAATTGGATTAGTTTTTAACGTGCCATTCTCAATTAAACCATTGATCGCATCACATAATGCGACTGCAGCACCAGTAATGGATGCAGTTCGTGTGCCGCCATCCGCTTGAATAACATCACAATCTAAAGTAATCGCACGTTCACCCAGTGCTTTAAGATCCACCATGGCGCGCAAAGAGCGGGCAATTAAGCGTTGAATTTCCATTGTGCGTCCACCTTGTTTACCTTTAGCCGCCTCACGTTGCATACGACTATGTGTTGAACGTGGCAACATTCCATATTCAGCCGTTACCCAACCTTGCCCTTGTCCTTTTAAGAAACGTGGCACAGCATCTTCCACTGTTGCAGTACAAAGCACTTTGGTGTCCCCAAATTCAACAAGCACAGAACCTTCAGCATGCTTGGTGTAGTTACGGGTAATTTTAATTTGGCGGGGTTGATTATTTTCTCGATTATTTGGACGCATAATTATTCCTTGATATGATTTCGAACGATGTAATAAAAAAGCGCACTATTCTAGCACGCTTTAGTTTTTATTTTTGTTAAAATTCGCTAAGATATTGATTATTGATAATAAAAAAGCAAGGTAAATAACCTTGCTTTATTAATTTGGTGGAGATAATCGGGATCGAACCGACGACCTCTTGAATGCCATTCAAGCGCTCTCCCAACTGAGCTATATCCCCATAAAAGACAGCGACATGATAAAATTTGACTATGTGGCTGTCAATACGATTTTATTATGCGTTTGTTATCCGATTAAATATTAAGCGTTTTGTGCATGAATAAAATCAATAGCGCGCTGAATACGCACAAGTACGCGATCTCTGCCGATACCGACTAGGGTAACATCCATTGATGGCGATTGACCAGAACCTGTCACAGCGACACGTAATGGCATGCCAACTTTACCCATGCCCACTTCTAGTTCAGCAGCTGTTTGCTCAATGGCTTCGTGAATAGAATGTAAATTCCAGCTAGAAAGTGCGGTTAATTTTTCTTTCACTTTTGCAAGCGCTTCAGCAGCATTGCCTTTGAAATGTTTTTTCGCTGCGGCTTCATCAAAGGTTTCAAACTCTTCAAAGAAGTAGCGGCTTGAACTTGCCATTTCTTTTAAGGTTTTGCAACGTTCCGCAAGCATGGAGACAATATCAGTTAATGCAGGACCATTGCTTGTATCAATGCTTTGATCTTTGTAATGCCATTCAAGATGTTTAGCCACATATTCTGGCGGTAATTCGCGGATATAATGTTGATTCAACCATTGTAATTTTTCGGTATTAAATGCGCTAGCTGATTTGCTAACGTGATCTAATTCGAAATAGTTGATCATTTCTTCGCGACTAAAAATTTCTTGGTCGCCATGTCCCCAGCCTAAACGAACAAGATAGTTAATTAAAGCTTCGGGTAAGTAACCATCATCACGATATTGCATTACGCTCACTGCGCCATGTCGTTTAGAGAGTTTTTGACCATCATCGCCATTAATCATAGAAACGTGTGCATAGGTTGGAATTGGGGCACCAATCGCTTTTAAAATGTTAATTTGACGAGGCGTGTTGTTGATATGATCTTCGCCACGTACAACATGTGTGATACCCATGTCCCAGTCATCTACAACTACACAGAAGTTATAAGTTGGAGAACCGTCTGTGCGGCGAATAATAAGATCATCAAGCTCACTGTTGCTGATTTCAATACGGCCACGTACGGCATCATCAAATACTACCGAGCCTTCAGTTGGATTTTTAAAACGTACAACATGGGGTTCATCAGGTGAATGGTTGTGATCGTGTAAGCAGTGACGGTCATAACGTGGTTTTTCTTTATTTTGTTCTTGAGTATGACGAAGTTCTTCTAAGTGTTCTTTAGTACAATAACAACGATATGCTAAGCCTTGTTCAATCATTTCATCGATCACTTGGTTATAACGATCAAAGCGTTTAGTTTGGTAATAAGGGCCATGCTCCCACGGAAGATTTAACCATTCCATGCCTTCAATAATGGCAGCCGTTGCTTCTGGTGTTGAACGCTCTAAATCAGTGTCTTCAATTCGTAATACAAATTCGCCGTTATTATGTTTTGCGTATAACCAAGAATAAAGTGCGGTACGTGCGCCACCTACATGTAAATAACCTGTAGGGCTAGGAGCAAAACGAGTACGCACTTTTACATTTGGATCTAAATTAAAAGGAGCATCTAGTTTCATCTTTATAACCTATCTTCAATAAAATATTAGTCGTTATTCTACTACGACTTGTTTGACTTCTAAATAAAAAAGCGGATTTTATGCTTATTTTTACGACAATTAAACAAAATTTAATAAAAAGGTATTGACTGAAAATGCATTCTCCCTATAATGCCAACCCACAACATTAAGGGCGATTAGCTCAGTTGGGAGAGCACCTCC
>NZ_KV833444.1:60058-78471 GCF_001837655.1 Haemophilus sp. HMSC071C11
ACTGGTTCGAGACCGGTATCGCCCACCACTTTTCTAAAGTGTCCTTTCCGCTCAAACTTTCCCTTTATATTTAAACGCTTTCTAGTGGGCGATTAGCTCAGTTGGGAGAGCACCTCCCTTACAAGGAGGGGGTCACTGGTTCGAGACCGGTATCGCCCACCACTTCTCTAAAAAGTGTTCTTAATGTTACTAAGTTTGACCAAGCGGGCGATTAGCTCAGTTGGGAGAGCACCTCCATTACAAGGAGGGGGTCACTGGTTCGAGACCGGTATCGCCCACCACTTAAAAGTGTTTAAATAAACCGAAAATTTAAGGTTTTGCCTTAATATTATCGGGCGATTAGCTCAGTTGGGAGAGCACCTCCCTTACAAGGAGGGGGTCACTGGTTCGAGACCGGTATCGCCCACCACTTTATTTTCAAATTATCCAAATAATTTTCTTTTCCCGTTCAATCCATTACGTTTACGTGATAAAGTGCGCAGGCATTGTCATATCTAATTTTAAACTGTTTATATATCATAGGGAAAATTTATGATCGCTTATATTTTCTTAGCTTTATTCACGATTGCGGCAGTGATTTTTATTGTAAACTCCCATTATCGTTGGACTTATTTCTTTGCTATTACGCTTTTTACTTTTTTATTTGGCGGCATGCTTATGGTTTCCAGCCAATGGCAACGTGCTTTAAATTTTTCATCAGTGCTTTTTGTAGTGCTGATGTTATTTCATCGTTTAAAAATTCATTATTACAAACAGCCTTTGTTAATTTCAGATTTCTTTCTTGTGGTGGATTGGCGAAATTGGGAAACCTTAATTCATTATAAAGGTGCGTTGTTTGGCGTTATTGGGCTACTGGCGTTATTAGGTTATGCGATTTTTGGTTTTAATGATGTCGAGTCTTTAGGGGTATTGGGTAACAGCATTGGTGCTTTATTGTTTATCGTTAGCTTTAGCTTGATGTGGCATTATTCTAAAAATCCAAGTGCGGTGCAAGTTTGGTTAGATTCTTTGCCTGATGATGGTCGTGATGTGTTTTTAAATTTACCAATGTCTTGTCGCGGTATTTTTTTCAAAGTGCCAAATTTTGATGGCAATAGCCAAAATTTTATTGAAAAAATGACCGCACTTTCATCTGATACAAACAACCTATCTGAAACAAAACCCGATATTGTTGTAACATTAATGGAATCCACGCTGAACCCTCATCAATTTGCTTTTAGTCAGCAATCTATTCCACCACTTTCCATGTTTGAGTCTCAAAGTGATACAGTATTTGCTTCGCCGTTGCGTGTACATACTTTTGCTGGTGCAACGTGGAAATCAGAATTTGCTTTTTTAGCCGGTGTACCTTCAACCGATTTTGGTGCGTTAGCAAGTGGCGTTTTTTATTCTGTTGTACCGCACTTGCAATCAGGTTTAGTGAAAAATCTAAAAGCACAAGGATATTTTTGTGTTGCTTTGTCGCCTTTTACAAAAGGTAATTACAATGCGAAATCCGCTTATGATCATTTCGGTTTTGATTTAATGTTACAGCCGCAAGATCTTGGTTATCCTGCGCCTATTAGTAAAAATCTTTGGGATATTAGTAGTGAAGAAATGATGAAGTACACCCGAATGATTTTAGAAAAGCAGCATCCTGCACTAGAAAATGTAGATCAGCCAATGTTTGTTTATGTATTGACTATGCGAGAACATGGCCCATACGAATTGGGCATGGAAAATATATTTAATCTTCAAATGCCTAATTTAGGGGCTAAAAGTATTTCTGCATTGAATGACTATACTCAACGTATTGTTGCATTAAATGATGCGATTGAAGGAATGAATAACTATTTACAAGAACGTAAAAAGCCTTTTGTGCTAGGTTATTTCGGTGATCACCAAGTGGCATTTGATAATGCTATCCCTCCGAAGAAAGGGGATTATGCACAGCCCGATTATGTGACGCAATTTGTTGTAAGAAGTAATTATGCAAGTCAATTTAAGCAAGAACAAAAGTTTTTAGATCTTGCTTTTGCTGGAGGCGTCTTGATGAATGTAGCTGGATTATCAGCAGAAGATGAATTTATGAAAGCGAATATGGCAATGTGTAAACTAAGTCACGGAAAATTAGAAGATTCTTCTGATATTCAGCTACTCAATGATTATCGCCATTATTTATATCAAACATTGGCGATTGCCAGATAATTTTCTTAGATCGAGCATTATTGCTCGATCTGCTCGCCAATTTCATCTAAGGTTGAAGCTAATTGTGCACCAACTAATACCACAAGCCAACTTATTTGAATCCACAATAACATAATTGGTAAAGTTGCCATTGCACCGTAAATTAATTGATAAGAGGGAAAAGTGACGACATACCAAGTAAATGCTTGTTTACCAAGAGTGAAAAAAATCGCGGCAAGAAATGCACCGTAAGCTGAATGCTTAATTTTCACTTTTTTATTCGGTACAACCGTATAAATAAGCGTAAAAATAAACCAAGTAAATAAAAAAGGCACAAAACTGAGCAATTTTAAGCCTAATGATAAATGTTCCGATTGCTCAAACATTATTTTAATATACGAACTAATCCCAATACTCACGCCAATAATAAGTGGGCCAAGTGTCAAAATCATCCAATAAATCGCAAAAGAAGAAAGCGGAGAGCGAGATTGACTATTGTGCCAAATACTATTTAGTGTTCGGTCGATGTTATTAATTAGCATCAAGGCAACGGCAATTAAACTCACAATTCCCACCGCACTCATTTTCTTTGAGTTTGATACAAATTGATCGATATATTCGCCCACCATATCACTCGCTGATGGTGCAAAATTAGTAAAAATCATTTCTTTTAATTCTCCCGTCACTTCATTGAATACAGGAAAAGCAGAGAAAATAGAAAAAATAACCATAACTAAAGGAACTATTGCTAACATTGTGCTATAAGTCAATGCACCAGCGACTTGATTAAGTTTATTTTCTGAAAAACGTTTCCAAAATAATAATCCAAAATTTTTTAATGAAATCATAGAAATCCCCCACAACAATGTTTAAATTTTTTACCAGAACCACATACACAAGGTTGTTTCATTGTCGGTAATGATACGGTCGGATCAACAAAATACCAACGGTTTTCAATTTTTACAAAAATTGACCGTTCTTGATGGGCTAGTTCTCCCTCTTCGCCTTGAAAAATCGCCTTAAATTCTACCGCACTTTGAGTTTTTGTAAGGCTTTCCGTTTTTAGAATTTCTAATCCTAGCCACGTAGTGTTGTCCGCCCATTCTTGCAATAACCTAGGCTTTAATAAAGTTTGTTGGCTTGGCGCAGTTGTTACAACAATATAGGGAATATTTTTTAACACATAAGCCGTATAACGTGAACGCATAAGTTGCTCTGCCGTTTCGGGAAATGCTTGTCTCAAATGAAATTTGCCACAACAATCTGCGTAATGATGACTAGATTGACATGGACAATTTTCTAAAGAAAGTGCGGTTGAAATTTCTGACATATTTATCCCTGTTGTTTGAATTTCGATATTTGCGATCGAATTGAGCGTTTAAAGGCTTCAGCTAATACTTCAATCTCTAATGCTGCATCTAATTCAGCTTCATTTTCGGGCGCAGATAACAAGCGATTTAAATGACGAATTGTTATTTGCGGATAAGGACGGGCGAGTAATTTTAGTTCATCCTTTTGCTTAATTGTTCCTGTTTCAATAATACGAACATACCATCCACTAAGCCCAGTTTGATAAACAATATCGCGAGTATCTTCGTTTTCCGTGTTTTTTGATAAACGCTCACAAGGTTTACGTGGTTGAGATACTTCTAAAATGGTTGAGCCGATTTGATAACGATCGCCAATACATACATTGTCTTCATTCAAGCCTGACACGACAAAATTTTCTCCGTATATCGCAGTATCCATATAAGAAAAATCTTTATTTAATAAAGTATTTAATTCATTAAAAGAATCTGCCGACATAAAAAAGAGAGCTTTATCTACACCACCGTGATGTTTTTTTAAACCAACATCGTTTCCTTCCGCACCAAGAGAATGAATTTTTACCGATGGCACAACTTTTTTACGAATCGCGCTTTCATACTGGCTTCCATCGGAAAAGGTTAGGGTTTCAACTTGTCCCACTTTTATAACTAAAATTTTTGCATTCATTTTATTTTTCGCTTGTTCTAGAAAAAATTTACGTGGAATTATAACCGAAAACGTTTAACTTTTTGACCGCACTTCTTTTTTTACTTATTATTCGTTATCAGAAAAACAAAAAAGAAATAATAAAAATGTTTGAAAGAGAAAAAAAATTTTCTAAAAATATTTTATTTCTTTTCTTGAAAATAAGATTTTTCCTAAGGGCGAAATCATCACGTTCAATGATAATAAGGAGATTTATTATGTCAGACGTATTCCACCTAAACCTCACTAAAGCACAACTTAAAGGTGCAACACTCGCTATTGTTCCTGGCGATCCTGCGCGTAGTGAGCGTATTGCGAAACAACTTGATAATCCAGAGTTTCTTACAAGCACGCGTGAATTTACATCGTGGTTAGGTTATATCAATGGTCAGCCTATTGTTGTATGTTCTACGGGTATTGGTGGCCCATCAACATCAATTTGTGTGGAAGAACTTGCTCAACTTGGTGTTCGCACTTTCTTACGTATTGGCACAACGGGGGCAATTCAACCGCACATTAATGTAGGCGATGTTCTTATCACAACTGCTGCTGTTCGCTTAGATGGTGCAAGCTGTCATTTTGTACCATTAGAATATCCAGCTGTGGCAAACTTTGAATGTACAACCGCACTTTATAATGCAGCGAAAGCAAAAGGTATTGAGCCTTATGTAGGTGTAACCGTATCATCTGATACATTCTATCCAGGTCAAGAACGTTACGATACTTATAGTGGTAAAGTATATCGTGATTACCAAGGTTTGCTTAAACAATGGCAAGATTTGAATGTCATGAATTACGAAATGGAATCTTCAACATTGTTTACTATGTGTAGCGCATTAGGTTTGCGTGCAGGAATGGTTGCAGGCGTGATTGTAAACCGCACTCAACAAGAAATTCCAAATGAAGCAACGATAAAACAAACAGAAGAAAAAGCGGTGTCTGTTGTGATCGCAGCTGCACAAGCGTTGTTAAGTTAAATTAATATTTATTTGAAACAATAAAACTTTATTTTATTCTGCACCTTAATTAGATTTATTTTCTAACGAAGTAAGGTGCAGATTTTTTTATTAATAAACTGCGATCTTCTGATCAATTTAATCAAAGTAGTCTATTTACTTGTTGGCATTGAAACCTAAACTTGATATAAGTTCTAAATAAACTACTTCTAAAGGCTAAATAACCTAAAATATTTACGACTAAAATTAGATTTCTGTTAAATCTACATTTTTAGTCTCTTTTGAGGCTAATAATGCCAAGAAAGTCATTAATGCATTGATTGCTAAATAAATTCCTACGCCCATTACACCGAATGACGCGTTAATTTTTAAAGAAATCATTGCTGCAATTGTTGCACCAATAATTGATGCTAAATTATACGCAAGAGAGGCACCTGAATAACGGACTTCTGTTGGGAATAATTCTGGTAATAGCGCAGCCATTGGACCAAATGTCATTCCCATAATCGCCATACCAATCACTAAAAATGCAAATACGCTAACTGGAGTGCCATTTTCTAAGAATAACGGCATTGCTAAACCAAGCACGCCGATAGCAATAGTCACCCAAATCAACCATTTACGACGACCGATTTTATCTGCATAAAAACCGGAAATACTGATAAAAATACCAAATACAATGGCACTAATTAATAACAAGCCAGTAAATGTATTTGCTGGGATTCCTAAACCAAGCGCATAACCTGCTTCAGAAAGCTTTGGCACGGTTCGAGAATATGCCTGTGCAAAAGCCGTCATAATGTAAAACAAAGAATAAGTTGCCACCATAATAAATGTACCAATGATCATTGGTTTTAAGTGTTTGGTAAACACAACACTCACTGGTGCATTCAATTTTTTGCCTTTTTGCTCTGCTTCCACAAATACGTGGCTTTCGTGCAAAGTTAAGCGAACATATAAACCAACTGCAACTAATAAAATGGAAGATACAAATGGAATACGCCACGCCCATTCAACAAGTGCATTATGACCAAGTAAATAGCTAGCTAAGAAGAACGTTCCATTAGCGACAAATAAACCAATTGGTGCGCCTAATTGAGGAAAAGTACCGTACCAAGCTCGTTTTCCTTCTGGTGCATTTTCTGTTGCGACTAACGCTGCACCTCCCCATTCTCCACCAAGTCCAATTCCTTGACCTACGCGACATACACAAAGCAAAATCGGCGCCCAGATACCAATTTGAGCATAATTAGGAAGTAAACCAATTACTACCGTTGAACCACCCATTAAAACAAGAGAGGCAACCAAGGTTTTTTTACGACCGATTTTATCGCCAAAGTGACCGAATAATGCCGAACCAATAGGACGCGCAAAAAATGCAAGCGCAAGCGTAGAAAGAGAAAGTAAATCATTAGAAAGCGGATCATCGCTATGAAAGAATTGCGTATTGAAAACTAATACAGCGGCAGCCGCATAGATATAATAATCAAAAAATTCGATTGCTGTACCGACCATCGAGGCTAACGCCACTTTCATCGGATTATTACGAAGTTGTGTAGACATTGTGTTTCCTTAGAAGTTTATTATAAAGAGAAAGGATTGAATCCTAGCATTTTAACTAAGGTCTAACAATTTTTAATATGCAATTTTCTATTTTTTTAGAGAAATATTTTGAATTTTCTAAATGTGAGTTATGTCCAGCGCAGGGAATTGTCACTAAATCAATTTGATTTTCTTTGGCTAATACTTGGAACTTATGATCTCTTTCGCCACAAAAATAAAAAAATGGCAAAGAACTTAACCGCACTTTTTCACTAAAATCAGGTTGTTTGGATAGACTTGTCGCCAGCAACATTTTGCCAATATTTTTCCCACAATTTGATTTTCGTTTTTCAACCAACTGTAATCTTTCTTCTGTAGTCAAATGAGAAAACACAGGTTGTTGATACCAATCATTCAACACTTTTTCTGGCGATTCTTGCAGAAAACGTTGCGCCCAAGCAAAATCCTGCTGAAAACGAGCCTGCTTTTCTTCGTCAGTTTTTAAACCTAGATTCGCTCCTTCTAAAATAACGCCTTGCAAATTAGATCGTTCCACCTGAGCTTGCAGCGCATAATACAAAGCGATCCGTCCACCTAGAGAATACCCAACAAGAAAATAGGGTTCATTTTTCACCGCACTTTTAATTTGCTTAGCCAAATACTCAGCCGTTTCTTCAAAATTTGTGACTTCAAGGTCTTTAGCTTGCCCGTGAAAAGGCAAATCTAGCGCAATACAATTAAAGTGCGGTAGATTTTCAATGACTTTTTGCCAGTCATTTTTTGTACCAAGAAGTCCGTGAAGAAAAATGATGTTTATCATTGAAGGGATTATTGATAGAAATAATAAAATATGGCGGACTAAAGCCCGCCTACAGAATACTTAAGCACCAATCACGGCGTGACTAATTTGCTCGATTAAGCGTTTATACAAACTACTACCATCACTCGGATTCGTTTTAATTTCAATTAACGTTGCCTTGCGACGACTATAAGCCTGTTTCACAACAGAATTGAGATCTGCCCAAGTATAAGGATGAGCGTATTTAAGATCGAACATTGCCGCGATTTGAGAAAAATCGCCATTATGCGGTAATCGATAGAACTGATCTTTGACTTGTTCATCCACAGGTAACATATCAAAAATCGCACCACCATTATTATTGATCACAAAGATTAGCGTTGGTTGCGTAACGTTTTTGAATAATGCGAAAGAATTCAAATCATATAAAGTGGACGTATCGCCAATCACCGCAACAACAGGTTTATTTGAACCAATACCTATTCCAGCAGCAGTAGCCAACAAACCATCAATTCCACTCGCACCACGATTGGTATAAACGGGATAACTTTCTGGTAATTGCGTTAGCGCATCAACTAGACGAACAAGTAAACTATTACCTAAAAATAAAACACCGTTATAAGGTAAAAGTGTTGGTAAACGTAATGCGAGCGAGGCTTCCGTTAAATTTCCACCTACTTGCTGTTCAATAAAGGTCGCACAGAACTTAGATAAAGCTAACGGCTCAAGCAACCAAGGCTTTTGGCGTAAAGGTGGATGTGCACGCAACCAATGATGCGCTTTAGCATTGAATCTTGTCAATGAATGATGGTAAGGATCTAATGCTTTACCGCTTTGTTCAACTAGCCAAAATTCCCCTTTAAACGCTTGCAAGAATTGATTAATGCGTTTACTAATAAAACGCGCGCCAAATTGAATCACAATATCAGCTTGTAGAAGTTTTTCACGAACAGTTTGGTTTGCTAGCCAAATATCTTCATAAGGCGTCGTTGGAACAACACCAGATTGAATATCCGTCAGTAACACCCAGCCCATAGCACTTGCCCAAGAATTAATGCCCATCGCTTGTTCTGCAGGTAATTGACCAACCACAACGACACCACGTTTGGTACGCCAATGATCCCAATTTTCATGCATTAATACTTCGTTTTGTTGGACTTCTACATTTATCCAAGACTTGTTTTGAATTAACCAGCGTTGTAACGGCTGTAGCCAACTATGGGAATTTACTTCCTCATCAGTTGCATCATAAAGTGGCTCGGCAAATGGGACATTAATATGAACAACGCCACCTTGTTGTTTTTGTTGGAAAGCTGCCTGTTCAAGTAGAGAAATTAACCACTGCGCAGAATAATCAGCATTCGGTTTAGGTAAATTAACATTTGCAACTGGATACTGACCAAACATATTTTGTTGCAAAATGGCCTGATTTGCACCGCACTCCCAAAGTTCTGGTGGACGATCAGCAGTTAAAACAAATAAATTCACACCAGTTTGGCGTGCTTCAATAATGGCAGGATAAAGGTTTGCTGTTGCAGTACCTGATGTAACAATAATTGCAACAGGCGATTGAGTTGCCTTAGCAATACCAAGTGCAAAAAAACCTAAACCGCGTTCATCAAAATGCGTATGACAAGTGACTGAACCCGCATTTTGCAAACGCACGGCTTCAAGAGTTAAAGGTGTCGAACGCGAACCTGGCGCGATACAAACGTGAGAAACGCCTTGGCGCACCAAGGTTTCTAAAATCACTTTCGACCAACAACGATTAAACACGCTTACCGACATTTTTTTTCTCCGTTATCATTTTTCTTCTGCAAACAAGGAAATTAACCCTGCTGCTTTACGTTCAATTTCTTTCCATTCTTCCAATGGCTGCGAGCCTGCCACAATGCCCGCGCCAGCAAATACTCGAATACGATGACCTTCAATAAAAGCAGAACGAATCGCCACACAAAACTCTGAACATACATCGCTCATCACGCCCAATGTTCCCGCATACCAGCCTCGATCAAAGGTTTCAATTTCTGACAAAATCATTTTGGCTTGTTGCTGTGGCAAACCAGATACTGCGGCTGTAGGATGAATCGCTTTTAATATATTTACATCTGCATAATGTGCGGTCAAATTTGCACGAATTTTACGAATCAAATGTTGTACTTTACGTAACGGTTTCAATTCCACATTGCTTACATCAAAACTTTCTACTTGCTTACGTAAATTCTGCGAAATATCTTCTACGACCAACCAATTTTCTTTTAAATTTTTCTCGTCATTTAATAACCAATTGGCTTGAGATTGCGTTTCTTCCTCACTTTCAGAAACCGATGCCGTCCCCGCCAAAGCCTCTGTTAGCAACAAATTATACTCACGAGCAAATAGGCGTTCTGGCGTAGAACCAACAAAAACCGAATAAGAATTTTCAGCCCATAAAAAATGATAACAACCTTGATTTTTTTTTTCGCTTTCTGCTAAAAAATCGTACGCATTAATCGCTTGCTTTAAATGAAAAGTGGTTTCATTGGCTAACACAATTTTTGTCAGCTCTCCACTTTTAATTTCTACCAAAGCCTGATTTACCCAATCACACCAAGTTCTTTCGTTAGCTCGAGGCTCTGTATGCAAAGGAATTTGTTTTGGTAACGCAGAAAGTGCGGTGAGATTTTCAAAAGTTTTGAGGTGAGCTAAAGTATCATTCGCACTTTGCTCATCTTTCACAAAAAAGGATACCAACGTGCCTTTATTATCCTGTTCAACAAGCATTTTGGGTAATACAAATTGTGCGGTACCTTGAAATTGCAAACCGCCGACCAGTGGAAAACCACTTTCTTCAATAAACTCTTGCGCTAAATTTAACTGTGAAAATGACTGCACTGCCCCAAGCGCAGCCAGTGCTTTTTCTTCATCACGAAAATGTAAATAAAATTGTGGATACGCAGATTGACCTTTCAGCCACGCCAACAAATCGACCTTGTCCAGTTTTACCTGAAAACGGGCAAGTTCATTCGTTGATTGCTGTAAATATGCGTGAATTTGCGATTTTAACTCGCCTATTGCCTGCGCTAAATAACTCATTAGATTTTGTTTTAAATACACAAAAAATTAGCCGTATTCTACCGCAGATTGTTAATGACAAAAAATTTTTTTACAAAATCTTTTCAATATTAAAAATTCAGCGTAAATTAACCGCACTTTTCTCGAAAAATTTATTAGAAACAAAAGGATTTCACTATGCGATTATTCCCAAAATCCGACAAATTAGAACACGTATGTTATGACATTCGCGGACCTGTGCATAAAGAAGCACTACGCTTAGAAGAAGAAGGCAATAAAATTTTAAAACTAAATATCGGCAATCCCGCACCTTTCGGCTTTGAAGCACCAGATGAAATTTTGGTGGACGTATTGCGTAATTTGCCGTCAGCTCAAGGCTACTGCGATTCAAAAGGGTTATATTCTGCTCGTAAAGCCATTGTTCAATATTACCAATCAAAAGGGATTCTCGGCGCGACCGTCAATGATGTGTATATTGGTAACGGCGTATCAGAGCTTATCACAATGGCAATGCAAGCATTGCTCAATGATGGCGATGAAGTGCTTGTGCCGATGCCTGATTATCCGCTTTGGACTGCTGCGGTAACACTTTCTGGCGGTAAAGCTGTGCATTATCTCTGTGATGAAGACGCAAATTGGTTTCCCGCTATTGATGATATTAAAGCAAAGGTGAATGCGAAAACTAAAGCGATTGTCATCATCAACCCGAACAACCCAACGGGTGCTGTGTATAGCAAAGAATTATTACAAGAAATTGTGGAAATCGCGCGTCAAAATAATTTAATTATCTTCGCTGACGAAATCTACGACAAAATTTTATATGATGGCGCGGTGCATCATCACATTGCCGCGCTAGCTCCTGATTTATTAACCGTTACGCTGAATGGGTTATCAAAAGCTTATCGAGTTGCGGGTTTCCGTCAAGGTTGGATGATTTTGAACGGTCCAAAACATAATGCGAAAGGTTATATTGAAGGCTTGGATATGCTGGCATCAATGCGTTTATGTGCCAACGTACCAATGCAACATGCAATTCAAACCGCACTTGGTGGCTATCAAAGTATTAATGAATTTATTTTACCGGGCGGTCGATTACTTGAGCAACGAAATAAAGCCTATGATCTCATCACTCAAATACCCGGCATTACTTGCGTGAAACCAATGGGGGCGATGTATATGTTCCCGAAAATTGATGTGAAAAAATTCAATATTCACAGTGATGAAAAAATGGTGCTGGATTTACTCCGCCAAGAAAAAGTACTACTTGTGCACGGTAAAGGATTTAATTGGCATTCACCAGATCACTTCCGTATTGTTACTCTTCCTTATGTGAATCAGCTTGAAGAAGCCATTACAAAGTTAGCAAGATTTTTGTCGGATTACCGTCAATAATGAATGCTTTGACAACATTACAAAGGGGACTAAATGTCCCCTTTTTATCGATATAAATATATTGCACTTTCCTTGCGTACTATTATAATAGTGCAAATTTATTTTAGAGGCATTTTATGATACAACAAAAATCTCCTTCTCTCTTAGGCGGTGCAATGATCATTGCAGGTACAGCGATTGGTGCAGGCATGCTGGCTAACCCAACTTCAACGGCAGGTGTATGGTTTATCGGTTCAATTCTTGCTTTAATTTATACTTGGTTTTGTATGACAACCTCAGGATTAATGATCCTAGAAGCTAATCTACATTATCCAACAGGTTCAAGTTTTGACACTATCGTTAAAGATTTATTAGGAAAAAGTTGGAATACTATCAATGGTCTTTCCGTTGCTTTCGTCTTGTATATTTTGACTTATGCCTACATAACCTCAGGCGGAGGCATTACACAGAATCTGCTCAACCAAGCATTCAGTTCTGCTGAAAGTGCGGTAGATATTGGAAGAACTTCAGGATCTTTAATTTTCTGCCTTATTCTTGCAGCCTTTGTATGGCTTTCAACCAAAGCAGTGGATCGTTTCACAACCGTGTTAATTGTCGGGATGGTGGTTGCTTTTTTCCTTTCTACTACTGGTTTATTAAGCTCTGTAAAAACAGCAGTTTTATTCAATACCGTTGCTGAAAGTGAGCAAACATATTTACCTTATTTATTGACCGCACTTCCAGTTTGTCTCGTGTCGTTTGGTTTCCACGGAAATGTCCCGAGTCTCGTCAAATATTACGATCGTGATGGTCGTCGCGTGATGAAATCGATCTTTATTGGTACGGGCTTAGCATTAGTGATTTACATCTTATGGCAGCTCGCTGTACAAGGTAATTTACCACGCACTGAATTTGCGCCAGTCATTGAAAAAGGCGGCGATGTTTCTGCATTATTAGAGGCTTTACATAAATATATTGAAGTGGAATACCTTTCCGTCGCATTAAATTTCTTTGCTTATATGGCAATTTCTACTTCATTCTTAGGCGTCACTTTAGGGTTATTTGACTATATTGCGGATCTATTTAAATTTGACGATAGCTTATTGGGCAGAACAAAAACAACACTTGTTACTTTTTTACCGCCATTATTGCTAAGCCTGCAATTTCCTTATGGATTTGTGATTGCCATTGGTTACGCTGGATTGGCAGCAACAATTTGGGCTGCAATTGTCCCCGCACTTCTTGCCAAAGCAAGCCGTCAAAAATTCCCACAAGCAAGTTATAAAGTATACGGCGGAAATTTTATGATTGGTTTTGTAATTTTATTTGGCATATTAAATATTGTGGCGCAAATTGGGGCAAACTTAGGATGGTTTGCAAGTTTTACTGGGTAAGTTTTAAAAAATAAATTTAAATTATTAAATAGCGATCTGCACTTTAACAGTGGGTTATGTAGTCCAACTAATTCGTGTAGATCAGCCCCTTAATTATTTTACTTTTTATTAGTTACAAACAATCTTAACTGCAAGTCCGCCTTGAGATGTTTCGCGATACTTGGCGTTCATATCTTTACCTGTTTCGTACATTGTTTCAATCACTTTATCTAAAGTTACTCTTGGATTAGTGGTACGGCGTAAAGCCATACGCGATGCATTGATTGCTTTAACTGAAGCAATTGCATTGCGTTCGATACAAGGTACTTGAACTTGACCGCCGACAGGGTCGCAAGTTAATCCTAAATTATGCTCCATTGCAATTTCAGCGGCGATGCATACTTGTAGTGGATTGCCACCTAAAATTTCAGCTAGTCCTGCAGCCGCCATTGAACAGGCTACACCCACTTCGCCTTGACAACCCACTTCTGCACCAGAAATAGAAGCGTTCATCTTATAAAGTGAACCAATCATCCCTGCGGCTAATAAATAGCGTTCAATGATTTCAGGTGTTAATGGCGAGATGAATTTTTCATAGTAAGCTAATACCGCTGGAATAATCCCGCACGCACCGTTAGTTGGTGCCGTAACCACGCGTCCACCTGCTGCATTTTCTTCATTGACAGCAAGCGCAAACATATTGACCCAGTCGATTACGCGCATTGGATCGTTAGATAAATTCGTATTTGCTTGCAACGCACGATAAAGTGAAGCTGCACGACGTGGTACTCTTAATGGGCCGGGTAAAATACCCTCTGTGTGAATACCGTGTTCAATACAAGCCTGCATCGTTTTCCAGACATTCTCTAGATGAGCACTAACAGCCTCTTTGCCATTCAATGCGATTTCATTTTCCAACATCACAGTGGAAAGCATTAAGCCGTTATCACTACAATGTTTCAAAATATCTTCGGCATTTTTGTAAGGATAAGGCACTTGGACTGTGTTTTTTTCTTCTTTGCCAAAATGGGCTTCATCGACAATAAAACCACCCCCAATCGAATAATAGGTTTGGCGATAAAGCTCTGTGCGATTTTCATCAAGAGCGGTAATTGTCATGCCATTTTCGTGCAATTTTAAAAAAGTGCGGTGGAAAATGAGATTATTTTCAAAATCAAATTTTACTATCTTTTGACCGACATTAATGGGTAAAAGCGCAGTTTGTTTAACTTTCTCGATGAAACCTGAAATCATATCAATATCCACATTATGTGGTAAATAACCCGCTAACCCCATAATAATGGCAATATCTGTACTGTGTCCTCGTCCTGTCATTGAAAGAGAACCGTACACATCTACGTGAATTTCAGTAGTTTGTTCAAATTGATTTCGTTTAATTAAGTCGTCTATAAATTGTTTACCCGCTTTCATCGGACCGACCGTGTGGGAACTGGATGGCCCAATTCCCACTTTAAACATATCAAATACGCTAATCATAAATTTCTCAAAATTCGTTAAAAATTAAAGGCGATTATAATAATCCATAAACAACTGCAGAAATAGCAATTAGCCCCATAATTGTTACAAATACATTACTGAAACGTCCGCTGTAGCGTTTCATTGCTGGGATTTTTCGAATCGAGTACATTGGCATGATAAACAAAATCATCGCAATGATTGGACCACCAAGAGATTCGATTAAGCCTAAGATACTTGGATTAATAATCGCAACGCCCCATAACGTTAATAAGAAGAAAAGTGCGGTCGCATAATTGAGTTTTTTACGATTTACTGCTTCACCTTTCATTTTTAAATATAAACCTTCTAAGCCTTCACGCGCCCCCATATAGTGACCGAAGAATGAACTAGTAATCGCTAAGAATGCAACAAGCGGGCCAAAATAAGAGATATATGGATTATCAAATTTATTCGCTAAGAAAGACAAGATACTAATATTCTGTTCTTTTGCTGCCACTAATTCTTCAGGTGTTAATGTTAATACACAGCTAAATACGAAGAACATTACAAAGAATAACAAAATCGTTGAGGCGCCTTTTTCTGTATGGCTGATATGGCGTTCTGCACCCTCAAACGTTTTGTATTCACGGAATTGTGAGCAAGTGAAAGATGAAATTGCTGGTGAATGGTTAAATGAAAATACTAATACGGGAATGGTTAGCCATAAAGTTGTTAAGAAACCGCCTGCTGTTGGAAGTTCATATAATACGGCACTATTCCATTCAGGAATTAAGTAAATAGAAAGAACAAATAAAATTAAGACTAATGGATAAACAAGCCATTCTGTGATTTTTAACATCACTTTTTCATTAAATAACATCACGGAAATCAATACCGCAATTAATACAAAAGAGAGAATGACTCGATTTGGTGATGCCATACCAAGTTGATTTACAATAAAAGAATCTACGGTGTTAGTAATACCGTTACCGTAAATCAACAGAATAGGGAAAATCGCGAAAAAATAAAGTAAGGTAATAAGTTTACCCGCTGTTTTACCAAAGTGTTCTTCCACTACTTCAGTAATATCGCTGCCAGGATTTTTTGATGAAAGTACAAAGTAGGCTAAGCCACGGTGAGCAAAATAAGTCATTGGCCCGACGATAATTGCCATTAAAACTAACGGCCAAAATCCACCCATCCCTGCGTTAATCGGCAAGAACAATACGCCCGCGCCAACCGCCGTACCGAAAAGGTTTAACATCCATGTTGCATCAAATTTGTTCCATTTGAGTTTTTCTGTTGATTTCATAGTTTGCTCCAAAGCATAAATTACTTAAATTTGTCAATTTGTAGAGCAAAATATGCCCTAACAAAATTTGAGTATTATGTTATGCCGATAAATAGAGAATCTCAAAGAGAAAATTCTAAAATTGTGATCAAGTTAAAATTTTTTTATAAAAAGTGCGGTAATTTTCAGCGACAAAAAAATCGGTGCGATGACGACACCGATTGCGTATAAAAATAAATGAAATTAGAACCGCACTTTTTTCAATCTTAAGGCGTTCATCAATACGGAAATTGAGCTCAACGCCATAGCAGCACCAGCGATTATAGGGCTAAGAAAACCGAAAGCTGCAAGGGGTATGCCGAGAATATTGTAAATCAAAGCAAAAAATAGATTTTGTTTGATATTTTTCAAGGTTGCTATTGCAATAAAAAGTGCATCCACAAGTTGATTCACCGAATGTTGCATAAGCGTTGCAGAGGCAGTTTGTTCTGCAATATCTGAACCTGATTTCATCGCAAAACTGACGTTTGCCGCGGCTAAAGCAGGCGCATCATTTATTCCATCGCCTACCATTGCGACAATATGACCTTGAGCTTTCAGCTTTTGGATTTGTTCCGCCTTATCTCTAGGGCTGAGTCCACCAAAGGCTTTCTTAATGCCGAGCTGTTTCGCTATGTAATCTACCACAGATTGTTGATCGCCACTCATAATTACGACATCGACATTTTGCCGTTGTAAGCGTTGAATAGCGTGCAAGCTATCGTTTTTTAAGGTATCCGTCAGGGCAAATGCACCAATGGGTTTATCATTTATAGATACTGCGACAATGCTCGCAATTTGCCAGATATCCTCTAAATTTTTAGGCAAGATTAAACCGCAATAATCGGGTTTACCGACTTTTATTGTTCCCACTTGTTCTAATTCAGCTTGAATACCTTGACCCACTTCCATCTTTGAAAAAAGTGCGGTAGGAATTTCTAACATTTTTTGTTCCGCTGCTTGCACAATGGCTTTTGCAATTGGGTGGTTAGCTTGTCGTTCAACGGCTGCGGCAAAACGATACAAATCTTCTTCAGAATACACCGCACTTTGTGGCTGCCATAGTGCTGAAATTTCAAGCTCTCCTTTTGTTAATGTACCAGTTTTATCAAGTACAACGGTATCCACGTGGGCAGTTTCCTCCATTGCTGCTGCATCTTTAAACCATACGCCAGCATTAACCGCTTTACCTAAACCAACCATTATGGCAGCTGGTGTGGCTAATCCCAAGGCACAAGGGCAAGCAATCACAAGCACGGATACCGCGTGAATGAGTGAAGACACACTATCATTAGTCAGAACGTAAGTGAACGCGAAAGTAACAAGTGAAATCACTAAAACGACAGGCACAAACACGGAAGCAACTTTGTCAGCAAATCGAGCAATGGGTGCTTTTGAACCTTGTGCATCTGATAATGCATTCATCATATCGCCAAGTAAGGTTTGGCTACCAAGCTGATTTGCTCGATAGATAATAGAACCTTCTGTTACCATCGCCCCCGCTAATACTTTTCCACCTTTCTGTTTTTCTTCTGGACGAGACTCGCCCGTTAAATGGCTTTCATCACACCATCCATTTCCACTTTCAATTATGCCGTCTGCCGCAATACGTTCGCCTTGATTCGCACGAATGATTTCGCCGATATTGACTTGGTCAAGAGCAATTTCAGTCCATTTTTCATTACGTAAAACAGTGACTTTTTTCGGTGTCAGCTGCAAGAGCATACTCAAACTATTTAGGCTGTGCTTTTTAGTGCGATCTTCAAGAAATTTTCCAAGACTGACAAAACCAATTACCATTACAGAAGCTTCAAAATACACATGCCCCATTGCATGATCGGCGTGGTAAAACAGCATAAAAGCAGAATAAAGATAAATAGTGAGCGTTCCTGTGCTGACCAGTACATCCATATTGGCAAGTCCACCACGAATACTACCGATTGCTCCGCGATAAAATGGAATGGCTAACCAAAGTTGCACAATGCTCGCTAATACAAATTGCCAAATAGGGGGTAACATCAAGTGATGTGAGCCACTCATCATGCCAAGCATACCAATCAGAAATGGAATATTGATTATCCAAAGTATGATTAATCGCCAAGGGATTGATGTATTTTCTTCTATTGGTAATTCATTGGCTTGTTTGATATGAGCAGAAAAACCTGTTTTATGGATAATCTCGATAATTTGAGTTTCGCTTGCTTGCGTAGCGTCAAATACAACTTGTGCTTCTTCGACGGCAAAATTCACTCCCGCTTGTTGCACAAATGGTTTTTTATTTAAAACTTTTTCAATGCGATTGGCACAAGATTGGCAGGTCATCCCACCAATCTGAATTGAAATTTTTTTAC
>NZ_KV833445.1:0-5968 GCF_001837655.1 Haemophilus sp. HMSC071C11
GATTCAGCATTTTCTGTTGCTATCCTTTCTATTTCATTATTACGCTCTTGTTGCTCAATAATGGCATAACGCTCTTGTTGTAACGCAAGACTTAATGATTTGTTAGCATCTTCTTGTTGCTGGATAGTATTTTCTTGTTGTTTTGTCGTTATTTCCAACTCATCTATAACGCTAGATTGGTAACGCAATGCACCAATCAAAACCACGACAACACCCGCTAACGCCATGTAAATGTACTTAGTCATTATCCGTTACCATTAATGCTCGATAGAGCTTGCAACGCTCATCAATGCCATTTAGTCCACCATTAATTCTTCGCGTAACTTTTTCCACAGAATTAAGCTCAGCCAACTCATAGCATTTCCAATACCACACTGCAGTTTTAACAGATAAATCTAAATTCCCTGCCACATCATCTGGCTCAATATCTCTACCTAACCATTTTCTAAACGCGGCATAATTATCCTTACCTGTGATCTGAATCAGTCCACGACCACGATACTTCCAACCATCTCCACTTTTCTCATCGCCATTACCCAAACGATTAGCATAAACACGATTAGCTATTAGCTCAGGTTTGCGCTCATATTTCTTCGCTATAAGAGGGTCTGGGAAATATTTACGGAAAGTTTTAGAAAGCCCAAGCCAAGAATAATTTAAATTTTCTTTAAATCTTGTAAATCCGCCACTTTCATGTCCACATTGAGCCAAAAACATCGCTTGCTGCATCTTATTCACACAACCTGCTTTTTCTATCTGCGCCGAAATAGCTTGATAAACACCTTTAACTGCGTGTGGAAAAATTTTATTAAATGTCACTTCGGAAATCATCATTGTCATCTTTTTCAATTCTCCGATTAATGAATTTAAATAAAAACTCGCGAATTTTTTCAGTACCAACAAAACCAATCATCGTGCCAAGAAATGAAGAATATTCTGTATGCCCAAATAAATGCGTACAAATTGGCACTGCAACACCCGCAATGGATGCACACATAGCCGCATCAATTAAAACATAACGAATAGCTGGCTTTTTACGCATAAACCCAAATCTTAAAAGAGAAATAAATAACGCCCAAAAAGCACTCTGTGCTGAGCTAGAACTAAGATTTGTTTGCAACCAAGACCATATTAACGCCCACACATCAGGCTCTTTAATTGGCATATATTTTCTCCCGCCTGTTCTTTAGGCAATAAAAAAGCCCCGACCGTTTCCGATCAGGGCTGTAAAATTCTTTCTTGCGTTTGCTATGCACTAAAACCGCAATATAGTACATATGATACACTTTTAGTGTGCACTGTCAAGCGGTTTATGAAGTGCGGTAATTAGTGATGACGTGTCGCAAATATACCCATCGCAATCTTGGTTTAAATTGAGTTCGTATGCTGCCCATAACAACGCCACCGCAAAGAGAATTCTGAACATAATGTATCCTTTTTCGTGAATTTGAGGTGTAAAAATCCGCCACACGGTAAAGTGCGGTCGGATTTTCCGTTGTTTTTAGAAGTCGATTTTGACTGCTTTTGGATTAAAGCCTCGCAAGTGTTTTAATACACGCCAGTTTGTCATTTGGTCGATGTCAAAATCACTTGTGATGCGGTTTAAGATTTGATTGGTAGAGCGTAGCACGCTTAGATACTCGTAAGCCTGCCCGTAGATTTGTGAACTCATATTTGAGCCTAAAACTCTAAAGGCTTTTTCGATATGTTGGAATGTGACGATGCCACGCATGAAAGCGAACCACAACCAAACAAGCTGTTGAAGTTCATACTCGGTAAATTCAAAACTGAATTTCTTTTCGGGTTCTGGCAAGGCGAGCTGTTGCGGTTGAAGTTGATATTTTCCTGTTTTACGAATTTGCGGAAGAACTTCTTCAAATACCCACGCTTCAAATGGTTCAGCTTCTGGTTTACGAGATTTGATGATCAGACGGTAAAGATTTGGTTCATTGATAAAGATCGCTTCCTTTCTACCGCTTGGATAGCTGATATAGCGTTTTGCTATACCAGCTTCTTTACAATGTTTTTTCATTGCATCAGGCGCATTTACATAACCGAGAATATCGCACACATCTGTGCCACAGAACCAAATTTCACTATTAGGATCGGTAATCGTGCGAACTGGGGAATTTTTGAAATTAAATATTGAGAATTGGATTTGAGTAGTCATCTTGATTTCCTTTTGATGGAAGCCCCCGATAAATCGGGCGTTCGACAGCTCAAAACTGGTCAAGAATCCAGCGGACTTATTCCCTTTCGGTATTGTATTAGTCGCACTGTCGAACATTGATTGATAATTTTCTTTTTATGCGTTGTAAGTCTTAATGGCAATAAAACAAACAAGGTAAATTTTACGCATAAAAAAATCACGCTGACGGGGTGAGTTACCGTTCTTGATAAGGCTTTTGAGACCTTGAATAAAATAGTAGAGGAAAATTTTGAGAATGTAAAGCATAAAATAATGCTTTACTTAAATATAATTTAGCATTATGCTAATAAAAGTTATAAATAAGCAATGGAGCAACATATGGTTTCTACCTCCTTAACGGCTGAAAAACGTAAAGAACGAGCCGAGAAAGCAGCGTTAGCACGCTGGGAACATAAAAAAGCACTAGAAGAACTCCCTTTAGCTATTCACGAAGGCGTATTAAGCATTGGTGATAAATCGCTTGATGTGGCAGTGCTTCAAAATGACTTACGCATTATTTCAAGTGCTTCTGTTTTTGAAGCATTAGATCGCCCAAATCGTGGTTCTCGTGGTGGCGCAATAACAGAAAACGAAGAATTGATCAAACTCCCTGCGTTTATGGATGCAAATAATCTAAAACCATTTATTAATCAAGATGTTATAGATGTGATCAAAGGGGTTAAATATCGCACCAAAGACGGTAAAATTAAGGAAGGATATGATGCGACTATTTTACCTGTCGTGTGTGATATTTATCTACGAGCACGTGAAGAAGGGGCGTTGGTTGGTAAGCAACAAAACACCGCCCAAAAAGCAGAAATTCTAATCCGCTCTTTAGCCAAAGTGGGCATTGTGGCATTAGTGGATGAAGTCACCGGCTATCAAGATGCACGAGCCAAAGACGCACTCGCAAAAATTTTTGAAGCCTTTGTCGCAAAAGAATTACAACCTTGGGTTAAAACCTTTCCTTTAGACTATTACAAGGAATTATGTCGTTTATATGGCGTTCAATTCCCTCCGAAAAATAATAATCAATTTCCACAATTCTTCGGGCATATTACAAACAACGCCGTGTATGCCCGACTCGCTCCAGAGTTATTACCAGAACTCAAAAAATCGGCAAGTAAACAAGCAAAAAAAGTAAAATTACACCAGTTTTTAACGGAAGACGTAGGGCACCCTAAATTGCGTGAACATTTATCTTCTATCGTTACACTTTTAAAGCTATCTAAAGATAAAGATAATTTTTATGAAATGTTAGATAAGATACACCCCAAACTCACACTTCAGGAAGGACAAGAATAGAAAGAATACCTACCCTTGAAATAAATGCGGTCAAAATAGACCGCACTTTTCAGGCAATAAATAAACATTGCTTGCCTTCTGTTGATAATAGCAATAAAAGTGATGTTTTTACCGTTTTCAATCGATTGAAATATTCACGCCGTGAAATATGTAAATATCGCCAAATTTCTTGTTTTTCCCATCTCTTGATATAAGTCAGAACGAATACATCATAAAGTTCTGGTGTGACTTTTCTAATTACACCAAGGTAGCCATCAATTTCCATGCCTAATTCATCGCTTATAGGACGCATACGATATTTTTCAGCATAACGAGCATCACATTTCATCTCTGCAAACCCTGCGGCTACACGTGGAAATTCAGTCTCATAACGAGGTGTAGCCCAATAACCAAATTCAACTGAAATCACATCAATATTCACGTAAGCTCCTTAATTTTTGCCTTGTAATGCTTAATCATCGCCTTGCAATCTTAAATCTAAGCTTATTCCAGTAGATTTCACTTCAAATCTATTTTTATACTTAGTAGTAGTGTGCTTAACTGCTGCATTTGGATGTGTTGAACTTGTCTCAAATAATGCTCTTTCTATGCTCCACCCATCTCTAATTCTTCTCAAGATTGTATTCCCAGCTACTGTTACGCCATCTTGTCTAGCCCACTCAGCTGCTGTCATTGTTAATCCATTAAAAGTTATTTTAGAATGACCTTTGTGTGTATATTTAGGTATTAATGTGTGACTTCTCATTACGTTACAAGCTCGGCAAATTGGTCTAAGGTTTTCTAGCGTGTTGTTGGTAATGTCATTATCAATATGATCGATGTGACAACTGCTCCAAGTTAGCTTGCAGCCACAAAGCTTGCAGTTAGGTAAATTATTTTGATAAATGCTATAAATCACAAATCTATGCTCATAAACATACCCATCGCTCATTGCTAATTGGTGTCTTGGTTCGAAAATTAACTGATAACCCTTTCCATTGTGTCTTCTGTATTTTCGGATTGGTTTCGGAAGAAGATCATAAGTTCCGTTTCTCATAAATCTAAAATAGTGCATTTGGCAAACGCAATCAGCTTTATACATAGCCTCTCTGTTGCAACCATCAATCTTGCATTTCATTTTCTAATTCCTTGTTCTTCAATCTGTATAGTTTTAGCATTTCTTTAAGCTCAGAAATTTCCCATTTTTTAATTCGATGTTGATTTTCTTCCAACCACTCAACCTCTTGCTCGCCAATCTTCTCGACTAGTCTTGGTCTATATCCATGTATATTTCCGCCACCTACGAAAAGATTGCATCTGATACAGCCAGAATGGATATTCCTCTCATCAAATCTTAAAAATGAGCTTCTTCCCTGCGGAATAAAATGAGACGCTTGAAAACTAGGTTTCCATACCGTTCCACAAGCAATACAAGGTTGTCCTTTATCTCTCAATCTTATAAATTTATTTACCTCTTTTTGAAGAGCTTTTAGCCAATGCCCTCTCACCATCTAGTAATCTTTTTTTACGCTCTATCTGTTCTTGTTTTTCCGCTTTCTTTTGCCTTTTTCTTGATTGTTCTCGGACTAATTTAATCGCACATTCAGGCGAGCAAACTTTTTGTGTTGAGCTAAAGGTTTTTACAAACGCTTTGCCACAAACTTTGCATTTATACTCTTTCGCCATTAGCCAAACACCATATTAAAAATTACCCAAACTGCCACAATAAAAAGCACGATTTTTAACTCTAAGATCTCGTCATCATTTAAGCGTTTCATTTAAAGCCCCCATCTATCGTTAAATCTCACGCCATTTTGCACGCACCAACAGGTAATGTACTCTATTAGGCTTGCTAGTCGTTTTACGCTCATTTGAGCGGTGCTTTCTCGTAGATTGATAACTTCCCCCTCAAGCCCGATTACCATTTCAGCCTGACCGCCTGTTGCAATTTTGTGAGCCGATACCATAATCATTTTCCACGTGTCGATGTCTCGCTTTTTACCGTTAAATTCGCACTGTTTGCTAATATCGCTTAGTAGTGCGTGAAGTTTTGAGTTCTGCTCAAGTGAGCGTGTTATTGGTTGGATTTTGACTACCAACGGCTTTTTATCGTCTGTTGGCAGTTCCTTGATTAAATCCAAGCAATTATTTTTAATGCGTTGATCACGTAAAAAGAAAGGTTTGTATTGGCTCATAACATCATTCCCAACGCTTGAATAACATCGCAATACTCATTCTTTATACTCCACACCTAAATCTTCCAACCCAAAATAACCGCAAGATTTTGTTCGATTCACTGCACTGTATTTACTTACCTGCGGAAACGGTATCGGCTCAATTAAGTGACCGTTACAGCGAAAACGATCGTCATCCCATTCGCTGCTCGATATAAAATAATCTGGCGTATAAAAATCCTCTAATTCCGCACCGCACTTTGGGCATTTGTAGCTTGTCATTGCAATACCCCTTTCATCATTGCCATCAAGCTATCGCGCG
>NZ_KV833446.1:0-351 GCF_001837655.1 Haemophilus sp. HMSC071C11
CGCGCGATAGCTTGATGGCAATGATGAAAGGGAAAGGGGCATTGCAATGACAAGCTATAAATGCCCAAAGTGCGGTGCGGAATTAGAGGATTTTTATACGCCAGATTATTTTATATCGAGCAGCGAATGGGATGACGATCGTTTTCGCTGTAACGGTCACTTAATTGAGCCGATACCGTTTCCGCAGGTAAGTAAATACAGTGCAGTGAATCGAACAAAATCTTGCGGTTATTTTGGGTTGGAAGATTTAGGTGTGGAGTACAAAGAATGAGTTTTGCGATGTTATTCAAGCGTTGGGAATGATGTGATGAGCCAATATAAACCTTTCTTTTTACGTGATCAACGCATTAA
>NZ_KV833446.1:451-3195 GCF_001837655.1 Haemophilus sp. HMSC071C11
CCGTTGGTAGTCAAAATCCAACCAATAACACGGAATCTTGAGCAAAACGCCAAGTTTCACGCTATGTGCCAAGATGTGGCAAATCAGGCGGAATTTATGGGGCGTAAGCTCACAATGGAGCAGTGGAAAGTGTTGTTTATTTCGGGTCACGCAATCGCCACAAACCAAAAAGCAGATGTTGTGCCAGGTCTTGAGGGGGAATTTGTGAATATCCGTGAAAGTTCGGCTCAAATGAGCGTGAGCAGAATGGCGAGCCTAATCGAGTATGTGACCAGTTGGGGCGTGCAAAATGGCGTGAGATTTAACGATAGATGGGGATTTAAATGAAACGCTTAAACGATGATGAGATTTTGGAGTTAAAAATTGTACTTTTGATTGCGGCAGTTTGGGTAATGTTTAATATGGTGTTTGGCTAATGGCGAAAGAGTATAAATGCAAAGTTTGTGGCAAAGCGTTTGTAAAAACCTTTAGCTCAACACAAAAAGTTTGCTCGCCTGAATGTGCGATTAAATTAGCTCGAGATAATGTGCAAAAAGCGCAAGAACGAGCAGAAAAGAAAAGACAAAGGGAGCGTAAGGCTAAATTAAAAAGTCGTTCAGAATGGCTGAAAGAGGCGCAATCGGTCTTTAATAAATTTATCCGTCTGCGAGATAAAAATGAACCCTGTATCAGTTGCGGTCGGTATCATCAAGGGCAATACCACGCAGGGCATTATCGGAGTGTGGGGGCGTGTCCTGAATTAAGATTTTGTGAGCTCAACGTACATAAACAATGCGCCCCCTGTAATGACCATAAGAGCGGAAATATCATCGAATATCGAATAAATCTCGTCAATAAAATCGGTGCGGATAAGGTAGCTTGGTTAGAACGGCAAGACCACGAACCGAAAAAATACACCATTGAAGATTGCAAGGCGATTATTAAGTATTACAAGACAAAAATTAAAGAGCTAGAGGAATAAATGCGTAAATTTAGCGAATTATCAGAACTAACGATTGAACAAGAAGAATTTGTTGACCGTTATATGTATCAATGGGGTGCTTGGGTGCGCAGCGGTAGGCTTGATAAACCGCAATTAAATATTATTGCAAAACTAATGCAATCAGTCATTCCTGCAGAGCCAAATGAACCAATTTGCGATGATGAAACTGGGTTTATGATTAGTCAAACCATTGAAATGTTTTTTAAGAAAAATGACCAAATCTTACACTTTATTGTGTTTGCTTATTATGTAAACAAAAGAACAATCAATTTTATAGCAGAACACCTACACGGCAAATCCAAAGCTAAGGAAATGAGACCTTGTGCAGGTAAATCTAACGTAAGAGTGCCAAGTTTTAGGACAATCTATCGTGAAGTCGAAAAAGAGATACACTTTGCAAAAGCAATAATTCACGAACTGCTTATAACTTGCTTTATTATTCAGAGAACTAGCAGGGAACGTGCAACAAATATCAAAAAAATCAAAATTACATATTGACATATTTGGCAAAGTGTCATACTATTTAGATGTATGGTGGTCGCAGTATAAGTAGTGAACACCTAAATTGATTTTTACAGCCCTGATCGGAAACGGTCGGGGCTTTTTGTTATCAAACTATAAGGGCGTAGTCTAATGGTAAGACAGCGGTCTCCAAAACCGCTAATTGAGGTTCGATTCCTTGCGCCTTTGCCACATCACAAGCTCACGTTAATGCGTGGGCTTTTTTTATCAGCCCTGTAAATGGGTGGAGTGTAAAAATGTTAAAAGATGCAGGAAGCCAAAGTATTTTTTGGTCTGGCTTTGGTGCGTTCTGGGCAATGTATTCATTTCAAGAATGGCTGGCTATTATGGGGCTTGTTATAGGTTTAATAAGTGGTCTCGTGAATATGTATGCTAAATGCCAAGAAGGGAAAGTTAGAAAAAATGAAGAACGGCGTGCAGAAGAAATACACCGTGTGAAAATGAAACGATTGTCTTTAGGATTTGATGATGATTTTGACAAAAACTAGGAAAGCTCTTGGTGTTTGTTCTGTGATTACGGTAATGGGATTAATGTATGCTCAGTTCGGTGGCGAGCTAAGATTAAGTCCTGTAGGTGCTGAAATTATTGGGAATGCCGAGGGTTGCAGACGTGATCCGTATCAATGCCCTGCGGATGTTTTGACCGTTGGAATTGGTTCAACTGAATATGGTGGTAAGAAAATCAATCCAAAACACCGTTACACAGATTTGGAAATTGCCGAACGTTGGAAGAATGATATTGTGATTGCTGAACGATGTGTGAATAAATATGGTAATGGCGAGATGTTACCGCAATCGGTATTTGATTCTGCGGTGTCAATCACTTTTAATGTGGGTTGTGGGGCAGTAAGCAAATCTACGATGTTTAAATATCTTCGAGCAAAACAATATGAAAAGGCTTGTGGCGAATTTCCTAGATGGGTGTATGCCAGTGGTAAAAAATTAGCAGGTTTGGTGGTTCGCCGAGAAAAAGAGAAAGCATTATGTTTAGCCGATTTGAAACTGCCATAAAATTGACCGCACTTTGTTTGATTTTGGGCTTGTGTGGTTGGACTTGGTTTCAATCTCAGAAGATAAGTAGTTTAAAAGCCGAGAACCAAGCTCAAGCCCAAACTATCCAGCAGCAAGAAGATGCGAACAAGGCATTGGCTATTACGCTACAACAAGAGCGTGATGCAGTTATTGAGCAACAAGAGCGTAATAATGAGATAGAAAGGATAGCAACAGAAAATGCTGAATC
>NZ_KV833447.1:0-489 GCF_001837655.1 Haemophilus sp. HMSC071C11
ATTTCGTTCTCCCCCCGATAAGGCTTTAACTGGGGTCATTGCACGTTTGGGTGGGAACAAGAAATCTTGCAAATACCCTAGTACATGGCGTTTTACACCATTGACTTCAATATCTTGTTTACCATCCGCCACATTATCCATTACGGTTTTTTCGGGATCTAAATCAGCACGGTATTGGTCAAAATAAGCAATCTCTAATTTAGTACCACAACGAATTTTGCCTGATGTTGGCTGAATTTCACCCAGCAATAATTTAATGAACGTGGTTTTCCCACAGCCATTTACCCCAACAAGTGCAATTTTGTCTCCACGTAAAATCGTTGTTGAAAAATCTTTTAACAAGGTTTTTCCTGCGATTTCATAGCTCACATCTTCCATTTCAAAGACAATTTTGCCAGAACGACTTGAGGTATCTAACTGTAATTTGGCTATTCCCATTACATCACGGCGTTGGCGGCGTTCCTCACGCATCGCTTTTAATGCTCGCAC
>NZ_KV833448.1:0-313 GCF_001837655.1 Haemophilus sp. HMSC071C11
CAGTTAAAGCCTTATCGGGGGGAGAACGAAATCGTTTATTGCTCGCAAAATTATTACTCAAACCAAATAATTTATTGATTCTTGACGAACCGACCAATGACCTTGATGTAGAAACATTGGAGCTTTTAGAAGAAATTTTGACTGATTATCAAGGCACATTGTTAATTGTGAGCCACGACCGTCAATTTATCGATAATACTGCCACAGAATGTTATTTATTCGAAGGTGAAGGGCGTTTGAATAAGTATGTGGGAGGATTCTTTGATGCGAAACAGCAACAAGCCAATTTCTGGGCAAGTAAAGCAGTGGAAGA
>NZ_KV833449.1:0-21769 GCF_001837655.1 Haemophilus sp. HMSC071C11
GTGAGAGTAGGGCACCGCCAGGTTACCAAATAAAAAATCTAAATATAAATTTATCTAAGATAGATAAAATTAAATTAAGTAAAAACAGAATTAAACAAATTAGATAAAGAATAAATATAGAACCCCAGTTTAAGGACTGGGGTTTTGTATTTTAACTAAAATAATTATCTAAATAATTAATTTTATTAATTAGCATATTTCTAATTTTAATGTATTATACTGGTTCCCTAATTCTTAATTTTATATGAATATTATTAATGAAACCAACCTTTCTAGAATTTAGACATCTTAAAACTTTATTGGCTTTAAAAGAGACAGGCAGCGTTTCTCTAGCTGCAAAGCACGTATATCTAACCCAATCAGCCCTTTCTCACCAAATTAAATTAATAGAAGAACAATTTGGCTTGCCTTTATTTGAGCGTAAAAGTAATCCACTTCGTTTTACTTCAGCGGGAGAGCGTTTAATTCGTCTTGCGAATGAAGTAATGCCGAAAGTGATTGATGCTGAACGTGATCTTGCAAGGGTAAAACACGGCGATGCAGGACAGTTACGTATAGCGGTGGAATGCCATACTTGTTTTGATTGGTTAATGCCAGCGATGGATGAATTCCGTCAGCATTGGGGGCTAGTAGAACTGGATATTGTATCTGGCTTTCATACTGATCCCGTTGGTTTATTACTTTCCCATCGAGCAGATTGGGCGATAGTATCAGAAATAGAGCATAATGATGATGTCATTTTTAAACCGCTCTTTTCTTATGAAATGGTTGGGATTTGCTCAAAAAATCATTCTTTAGCAGAAAAAGATATTTGGGAAGCGGAAGATTTTATTGATGAAACTTGGGTAACTTACCCCGTACCTGACGATATGTTAGATCTATGGCGTAAAGTGCTTAAATCAAAAGGCATTAATCCTACTCGCCGTACAACAGAACTTACTATTGCAATGATTCAACTTGTTGCGAGTCGTCGTGGTATTGCGACTATCCCTTATTGGGCTGCGCTGCCTTATTTGGAAAAGGGTTATGTCGTGGCAAGAAAAGTCACAAAAGAAGGTTTATATAGCAATCTATATGCGGCGATTCGCAAAGAAGATGAATCCCTTTCTTATTTAGAAGATTTTTATCAAACAGTCAAATCTCAAAGTTTCTCAACTTTACCCGGACTTTCTGTTTTAAATTTATAGACATAATTAATGAATTTATCTCAACAAAATCAACACTCTAACCCAATTACTGAAGCGGCTAAGGCTGCTTTTCCCTACAGCGTACCAATGATTGCAGGATTTTTATTTCTTGGCATAGCATACGGTATTTATATGAAAGCACTTGGTTTCGGATTTTTATATCCTACTTTGATGGCTTTACTTATTTATGCGGGTTCTGTTGAATTTATTGCAGCAGGCGCACTTATTGCACCTTTCTCTCCAATCAGCGTATTATTAATTACCTTAATGATTAGTGCCCGCCAAATTTTTTATGGCATATCAATGCTAGAAAAATATGGCATACATATAGGAAAAAAACGTTGGTATTTAATCACAACACTTGTAGATGAATCTTTTTCCCTAAATTATATGGCAAAAATCCCACAGCACTTAGATAAAGGTTGGTATATGTTTTTTGTGAGCTTATATTTGCATATTTATTGGGTACTTGGCGCAGCAATGGGGAATTTATTTGGTACTGTTTTACCTTTTAATTTAAAAGGTGTGGAATTTTCAATGACAGCACTATTCTTAGTTATTTTTGCAGAAAATTGGCTAAAAGAAAAATCCCACGAAAGCTCTCTCTTAGGTTTAGGGATTGCATTTGCTTTTTTACTTATTATAGGAAAAGAATATTTTTTAATTCCAACATTAATTGGCATTTGGTTAATTCTAACTATGCGCATAACTAAATTAGAAACAAAATTGGAATCTTTAAAATGACATTAACAGAACAAATCATTACCATTGGAATTTGTATAGTGGCGGTACAATTTACACGTTTATTACCATTTTTTGTATTTCCTGTTAATCGCCCCATTCCACAATATATCCGTTATCTTGGAAAAGTTTTACCCCCTGCAATGTTTGGTATGCTTGTCGTTTATTGCTATAAAAATATTGAGATTTTAACTGGCTATCACGGTATTCCTGATTTGCTTGCAGGGATAGTCGTGCTTGGCTTACATTTCTGGAAGAAAAATATGTTTCTATCTATTGCTGTTGGTACGCTTTTCTATATGGCTCTCGTTCAACTTATTTTTATATAAATTTCCCTTGCAAACGGTTGCTTCTTTTTCTTATCTTTTCCTTACGTTAAAAATCTTTTATCATACCCACCGTTTTTATTTTTAATCAAAGAGAACAAAATAATGGATTTTAATTTTATTGAGTTTTTAGGTTATATGGCGACTTTTTTTGTTGCTGTATCTTTTTTATTTAAATCTATTGTGTATTTACGCATTGTAAATAGTATCGGCGCGATTTTATTTGTTATTTACAGCGTAATTATCACAGCATACCCCGTTGCATTATTAAATGCCTTTTTAGTTGTGGTAAATATTTATCAACTTTGGCGATTAAAACAAGAAAATCTCTCTAAATAAAAGAAAAGCGTTGAATTAAATTTCAACGCTTTTTTTCTGGAAAAGTGCGGTAGAATTTTACCGCACTTTGTCATTTTAATGTTCGCGAGTTTTGTAAAAAACGACATCAGGATAACGTTCTTGAGCTAAATTTAGATTTACCATTGTTGGTGCAATATAGGTTAAATTATCGCCGCCATCTAAGGCTAAATTTTGCTCGTTTTTACGTTTAAATTCTTCAAATTTTTTTCCATCGGCACATTCCACCCAACGAGCCGTGGCAACGTTCACATTTTCATAAATCGCTTCCACGTTATATTCAGTTTTTAAACGCGAAACCACCACATCAAACTGCAACACACCCACAGCCCCCACAATTAAATCGTTGTTTAATAATGGACGAAACACTTGCACTGCACCCTCTTCAGAAAGTTGCACCAAGCCTTTTAACAGTTGTTTTTGTTTAAGCGGATCTTTCAAACGAATACGACGGAACAACTCTGGCGCAAAATTTGGAATGCCTGTAAATTTCAGCGTTTCGCCTTGCGTGAACGTATCGCCAATTTGAATCGTACCGTGATTATGTAAACCAATAATATCACCAGCGTAAGCTTCTTCGGCGTGAGCACGGTCGCCCGCCATAAAAGTCAGCGCATCAGAAATAACCACATCTTTTCCAATACGGACGTGTTTAAGTTTCATCCCTTTTTCATATTTGCCCGAAACCACACGCATAAACGCCACTCTGTCACGGTGTTTCGGATCCATATTGGCTTGAATTTTAAACACAAAACCACTGAATTTTTCTTCCGCACTTTCCACCGTTCTTGTATCCGCTTGACGAGATTGCGGTTTCGGCGCCCATTGTGTTAAGCCATCAAGAAAATGATCCACCCCAAAATTACCTAATGCTGTCCCGAAAAATACAGGGGTAAGCTCGCCCTTAATAAAGGCATCTTGCTCAAATTCATTACTTGCGCCTTGCACCAATTCCAATTCATCACGAAGCTGTTGTGCTAAATCATCGCCAACAGCAACATCTAATTCAGGATTATTCAAGCCTTTAACAACACGCACTGCCTGAATGGTTGAACCCTGCCCTGATTGATATAAATAGGTTTCATCTTTTGCAAGATGATAAACGCCCTTAAACAACTTCCCACAGCCAATTGGCCAAGTAATTGGCGCACAACGAATTTTCAACACATTTTCCACCTCGTCCAACAATTCCATCGGATCACGAATATCACGGTCGAGTTTATTCATAAACGTAATAATGGGCGTATCACGTAAACGTGTGACTTCCATCAACTTAATCGTACGTTCCTCCACCCCTTTGGCAGAGTCAATAACCATCAAACAGCTATCCACAGCGGTTAAAGTGCGGTAAGTATCTTCAGAGAAATCTTCGTGTCCGGGGGTATCAAGCAAATTCACTAAACAATTATTATAAGGAAATTGCATCACAGAAGTGGTAATCGAAATCCCACGTTGTTTTTCCATTTCCATCCAGTCAGATTTCGCGTGAGCCGCCGAGCCTTTGCCTTTTACAGAACCTGCAGTTTGAATTGCATTGCCGTATAAAAGTACTTTTTCAGTAATCGTTGTTTTACCCGCATCAGGGTGGGAAATAATCGCAAAAGTGCGACGTTTATTAACTTCTTCTAATGGATAACTCATTGTTTCTTCTTTGTTCAATTAAAAATGTGGGCTATTTTCCCTGATTTTAGGTTTTTGCTCAAACGAATTTGTAAATAAAGTGCGGTTGGTTTTCTTAGAAATATTGGTCTGCTTTGTACAAAGACAAATTTTCGCTTATACTACGCAAGTTTTTTACGCTAACAACATAGGAAAAATTATGGGTTTCTTAACAGGTAAACGCATTTTAGTCACAGGTCTTGCAAGCAATCGTTCCATCGCTTACGGGATCGCAAAATCAATGAAAGAACAAGGTGCAGAACTTGCTTTCACTTATTTAAACGATAAATTACAACCGCGCGTAGAAGAATTTGCCAAAGAATTTGGTTCTGATATCGTGCTTCCTTTAGATGTGGCAACCGATGAAAGCATCCAAAACTGCTTTGCAGAATTAAGTAAGCGTTGGGATAAATTTGATGGTTTTATTCACGCAATCGCATTTGCACCAGGTGATCAATTAGACGGCGATTACGTAAATGCGGCAACTCGTGAAGGCTATCGTATCGCTCATGATATTAGCGCATACAGCTTTGTTGCAATGGCACAAGCGGCACGTCCTTACTTAAATCCAAATGCCGCATTATTAACGCTTTCTTATTTAGGTGCAGAACGTGCAATTCCTAACTACAACGTAATGTGCCTAGCAAAAGCCTCTCTTGAAGCTGCAACGCGCGTGATGGCTGCTGATTTAGGGAAAGAAGGTATTCGTGTGAATGCAATCTCTGCAGGCCCAATCCGCACCTTAGCCGCATCAGGCATTAAAAACTTCAAAAAAATGCTTTCCACCTTTGAGAAAACGGCTGCATTACGTCGCACTGTCACTATCGAAGATGTGGGTAACTCAGCGGCATTTTTATGCTCTGATTTAGCATCGGGCATTACAGGCGAAATCGTTCACGTTGATGCAGGTTTCAGCATCACTGCAATGGGCGAATTAGGCGAAGAATAATTTTTCTTACATTCTTTTTTAGGCAGGCTTTTCAGTCTGCCTTTTCGCTTTTTTAAAATATAACGATGTTTCAAAATAACTATGTTTCAAGATAATTATGTTTCAAGATAATCCTCTACTCGCACAACTTAAACAACAAATCCACGACAGCAAAGAACAGGTTGAGGGCGTGGTAAAAAGCACAGATAAAGCCTACGGTTTTTTAGAGTGCGATAAAAAAACCTATTTCATCGCACCGCCATCAATGAAAAAAGTGATGCACGGCGACAAAATCAAAGCCACTATTGAAAAACAAGGCGACAAAGAACAAGCCGAGCCAGAAGCCTTAATTGAGCCAATGCTCACACGTTTTATCGCAAAAGTGCGGTTCAATAAAGACAAGAAATTACAAGTGCTGGTGGATCACCCAAGCATTAATCAACCCATTGGTGCACAACAGGCGAAATCGGTAAAAGAAGAATTGCAAGAGGGCGACTGGGTCGTCGCAAATTTAAAAACCCATCCATTACGTGACGATCGCTTTTTCTACGCCACAATTAATCAGTTTATTTGCCGAGCTGACGATGAATTAGCCCCTTGGTGGGTCACATTGGCACGCCACGAACAATCGCGCTATCCCGTGCAAGGCGCAGAACATTATGAAATGTTAGATCAAAAAACACGCGAAAATCTGACCGCACTTCATTTTGTAACCATTGATTCCGAAAGCACAATGGATATGGACGATGCCTTATATATCGAACCCATAGCACAAAACAGCACACAAACAGGCTGGAAATTAGTGGTCGCCATTGCTGACCCAACCGCTTACATCGCCTTAGATTCTCAAATTGAACAAGAAGCCAAACAGCGTTGCTTCACAAATTATTTACCGGGCTTTAACATTCCAATGTTACCCCGTGAATTATCCGATGAATTATGTTCCTTAATCGCCAATGAAACCCGCCCCGCACTTGTCTGTTATATCGAAACCGATCTTGCAGGCAACATCACAGCCAAACCGCATTTTGTTTCCGCTTATGTACAATCTAAAGCCAAACTGGCTTATAACAAAGTGTCGGATTATTTAGAACAGGCAGACAATGCATGGCAGCCAGAAACGCCAGAAACAGCACAACAAATTCACTGGCTACATCAATTTACCAAAGCCCGCATTCAATGGCACAAAACCCATTCCTTACTCTTTAAAGAAAAACCCGATTATGCCTTTGTGCTGGCAGAAAACGGCAAAGTGCAAGAAATCAAAGCAGAATATCGCCGCATTGCCAATCAAATTGTGGAAGAAGCAATGATTATTGCCAACATCTGCGCCGCACAATTTTTACACGAACAGGCAAAAACAGGCATTTTCAACACCCACAGCGGTTTTGATAAAAAATTCTTAGAGAACGCACACCATTTCTTAATGGCAAATTTAGCCAATGAACAAAATCAAACTGAACTGGCAGAACGTTATTCAGTAGAAAACTTAGCAACCTTAAACGGCTATTGCCAAATGCGCCACGATATTGAACCCATCGAAAGCGATTATTTAGAACTGCGTTTACGCCGTTATTTAACTTTCGCCGAATTTAAATCAGAATTAGCACCGCACTTTGGTCTTGGTTTAGAAGGCTATGCCACTTGGACATCGCCCATCCGCAAATATTCAGATATGGTTAATCATCGCTTAATCAAAGCCGTGCTGGCAAAACAGCCTTATGAAAAAACACAAAATGACGTGTTGGCACGTTTGCAAGAGGCTCGCCGCCAAAATCGCCTCGTAGAACGTGATATTGCAGATTGGCTATATTGCCGTTATCTTGCACCGAAAGTGGCTGAAAATGTGGAATTTAATGCAGAAGTGCAAGATGTAATGCGTGGTGGATTACGTGTGCAATTATTAGAAAATGGCGCCTCAATGTTTATACCTGCGTCCACTTTACATAATAATAAAGAAGAAATGCAGGTGAATTCAGATGAGATTGCCCTTTATATTAAAGGCGAACGCACTTACAAAATAGGCGACATTGTGAAAGTGAAACTCACAGAAGTGAAAGAAGCAACTCGCAGTATTGTGGGCGAAATACTTCAATAAATTGCCGTTCCCTTTTGCCTAAAACCTGCTTTCAATGCCAGAAAGCAGGTTTTTCTTTTAATTTTTACCGCACTTTTCAACAAAAAACACCTAAAATGGGTCAAGATTAATCTTTTTTCTTGCTAAAAAGAAATAAAAGATAAACAAACCTAAACCTTATTTTAAATAAAAAATAAAGACTTGACAAAACCTATAAATATCCTTTAAAAGAGCTGTAACAAAAAAATAACAAATCACATAACATCATATAAAGGGTATCTTATGAATATCGTTCCGATCAGTGAATCGGCGGTGGTTTGCTCTTGCCACCCCCAGCTTCCATTCAACAACAACGCCAATTATGGGCGTTTGCTCGTCAATTGCAATCAGAACAAGATATTGTAGAAGTTGTCTTGGGAATGAATAATCTTACGGTTTTTACCGATTTTTTCGTGGATTTTAAGCCGCTTGTGCAACGTTTAGAACAACTTTGGGCTGAGTTGAAAGTATCGGATTTTCAAGGGCGTCATATTGAAATTCCTGTTATTTATGGGGGAGAGCGAGGTCAGGATTTATCTGATGTAGCGAAATTTCATCAGACAACACCAAAGCGGATTATTCAGATGCACAGTGAGCCTATTTATACTGTGTATATGATTGGCTTCCAAGCGGGCTTTCCTTATTTGGGTGGTTTACCTGAAAATTTACACACGCCGCGTCGCGCCACGCCAAGAACGGTTGTTCCTGCTGGTTCTGTTGGTATTGGGGGTGCGCAAACGGGGATTTATCCTTTTTCTTCGCCAGGTGGGTGGCAGTTGATCGGTTATACTAAACAAGCACTTTTTGATAAAAATCAAGCACAACCAACCTTATTACAAGCTGGCGATACTGTGAAATTTATTGTGGATGGGATTGAACTATGATTGATATTCTTGATGTGAAATCCCGCGCCACCATTCAAGATTTAGGGCGTTTTGGTTTACGCCGATTTGGCATTAGCCATTGTGGGGCAATGGATAAATTAGCATTACGCGCAGGCAATATTTTATTGGGCAATGCAGAGAATGTTCCTGCCATTGAAGTGCCTTTAGGCGGTATTACATTGCAATTTCAGCAAGATATGAATTTTTGTGTGACTGGTGCTTTTTATGAAATGATGTTAGATGATAAGCCCGTTTTTGCTTATTGGCGTTATCAAGTGCGAGCAGGTCAAATATTAAAAATGACACGTGCAAAAATTGGAATGTATGGTTATTTATGTGTTCAAGGTGGTTTTGTTTTGCCTCAAGCATTGAATTCTTGCAGCACGGATTTGAGAGCGGAAATAGGGGGCATTGAGGGGCGTTGTTTGCAGGCGGGCGATCAACTACAAACGGCAAATGATCATATTTTGCGTAGCGAAATTGGTATTGCACCGATTCCGCTTCGAGATGTTATTCGTGCTTTGCCATCTTCTGAATATCAGGCGTTTAAACGAAAATCCCAATATTATTGGTGGCGAAATGAATGGACGTTGCAAAGTAACAGTGATCGTATGGGTTATCGTTTTCAAGGTCAGACATTAGAATTAAAGCAGCCGTTGGAAATGCTATCTCACGCCATTCAGTTTGGTAGTGTGCAAGTTCCACCAAGTGGTCAGCCTATTATTTTGATGGCTGATGCGCAAACCACAGGCGGTTATCCTAAAATCGCTAATGTGATTGATGCTGATCTTGGGGCTTTGGCACAGGTACGTTTAGGTTCAACGATTAAATTTGAAGCGGTTAGCTTACAAGAGGCTGCTAAATTACGCCGTAAAAATGAAATATACCTTGATCAAATTAGGAGAATTGTTGATGAAAAAAATTGATTTAAATGCAGATATTGCAGAGGGTTTTCCTTTTGATGAAAGTTTATTGCAGTTGCTTTCTTCTGCAAATATTGCTTGTGGCTTACACGCTGGGGGCGCAAAGGAAATGCAAAGTGCGGTCAAATTTGCGAAAGAAAATAAGGTGCGTATTGGTGCACATCCTAGTTTTCCTGATCGCGAAAATTTTGGTCGTACGGCAATGGCGTTGTCTTCACAGGAATTAATCGCACATTTGCGTTATCAATTGGGGGCATTAAAAGCGATTTGTGATGGCGAGGGGGCGGTAATTAGTTATGTTAAACCTCACGGTGCGTTATATAACCAAGCAGCAAAAGATGAAAAAATAGCGCGTGTAATTGCACAAACCGTTTATCAATTTGATCCGAATTTGAAATTAATGGGGTTAGCAGGCAGTTTAATGTTGCGCATCGCAGAGGAAGAAAAATTGCAAACGATTTCTGAAGTTTTTGCCGATCGACATTATATGCCTGATGGGAGTTTGGTGCCTCGTTCTCAACCAAATGCAATGGTGGAATCTGATAAGGAAGCCATTCAACAAGTGTTACAAATGGTAACAAAGGGGCAAGTCAATGCCATTGATGGAAGCCTTGTGCCTGTAAAAGCAGAAAGTATTTGCTTACACGGCGATAATCAACATTCTTTACAATTTGCTAAACGCATTGTGGAAGAATTAGAAAAAAATCATATCAAAATAACGGCATAAGCCGAATAAACACATAACATCAACTTAACAATGGAGGTGCTTTATGGCATCAATTACTCACAGACGAAATGCGGTTTTAGGGGCAGCTTTCTTAATGGCGACATCCGCCATAGGCCCTGGATTTTTAACTCAAACCGCAACCTTTACAAATACTTTATTAGCGAGTTTTGGCTTTGTTATTTTATTATCAATTTTGTTAGATATTGGGGCTCAACTTAATATTTGGCGAATTGTTATTGTGTCTGGCAAACGCGCGCAAGATATTTCTAATGCGGTTTTTCCGAAAGCAGGGTATTTTCTTGCTGCGCTGATTGTGATGGGCGGGCTGGCTTTTAACATTGGCAATGTTGGCGGCGCGGGGCTTGGTTTAAATTCTATTTTTGGTATAGCACCAGAAATGGGCGCAGTGATTAGTGGTATTATTGCTATTTTGATTTTTTTGCGTAAAGAAGCAGGCTTATTAATGGATCGTTTTGCGCAATTAATGGGCTTTATTATGGTTGCGCTCACATTTTATGTAATGTTTAAAACTGAACCACCTGTGGCTGAAGCAGCGTATCATTCCTTTATTCCAGAAAAAATTGATCCTATTGCTATTGTTACATTAGTGGGGGGAACCGTAGGCGGTTATATTACTTTTGCAGGCGCGCATCGTTTATTAGATGCGGGCATTCAAGGCGAAAAAGCAATGGCTGAAGTGAGCCGTAGTTCTGTATCAGCCATTTTAATTGCTTCAACAATGCGTGTTGTATTATTTCTTGCGGTGCTTGGCGTGGTGTCAAAAGGTGTGTCTCTTAATCCTAAAAATCCAGCTGAAACGCCTTTTGAATATGTAGCAGGCAATTTTGGTCAAGTGTTATTTGGAGTGGTTATTTGGGCAGCGTCTGTCACATCTGTTATTGGTGCGGCTTATACTTCAGTTTCTTTCTTAACGACCCTTTGTCCAACCATTGAACGCAATCGTAATCGTTGGATTATTGCTTTTATTGTGATTTCTACTGTTGTTTTAGTCACTGTGGGAAAGCCTGCTGCGGTATTAGTCTTTGTGGGAACATTAAATGGCTTAATATTGCCGATTGCATTGGCATTAATTTTGTTAGCTGCTTACAGAAGTGATATTGTTGGCACTTATAAACACCCTGTTTTTTTAGCTTTTTCAGGCTGGTTTGTTGTGATTATTATGGCAATATTAAGTGGAAAAACGATTATTTCTTATATTTCTAGTTTTTTTAGCTAACTAATATTTTGTGAAAGGATCTGCATTTCATGATGTTAAATATCAGTCATTGAAATGCAGATTTTATTATTTATTTTTTGCCTAATTGTGGCAATACGGAATCTTTAATTGCGCTTAATAAACCTGTTTGTGCATAGATGCCAAGTTTACCTCGGGTGTCTGATACATCTAAATTACGCATTGTTAATTGACCGATACGATCAACTGGATCAAATGGCGCATCTTCCACTTTTTCCATACTTAAACGCTCTGCTTCGTAGGTTAAGTTTGGCGATTCGGTATTTAAAATTGTGAAGTCGTTACCACGACGAAGTTCAAGGGTTACTGTGCCTGTAATTGCTTTTGCCACCCAACGTTGTGCTGTTTCACGCAACATTAATGCTTGCGGATCAAACCAACGACCTTGATATAACAAACGACCTAAGCGAATGCCATTAATACGATATTGTTCGATGGTATCTTCATTGTGAATACCTGTGACTAAACGTTCGTAAGCGATATGCAATAATGCCATTCCTGGTGCTTCATAAATACCACGAGATTTGGCTTCAATAATACGATTTTCGATTTGGTCTGACATTCCTAAACCGTGACGCCCACCAATACGATTGGCTTCTAGAATAAGATCAACAGCATTATCAAAATGTTTGCCATTTAATGCCACAGGCACGCCATCTTCAAAAGTGACTGTGACTGTTTCAGGTTTAATTTCAACCTTTTCATCCCAAAATGCGACACCCATAATCGGCTTAACAATTTTCATTCCTGTGCTTAATTGTTCTAAGTCTTTTGCTTCATGGGTTGCGCCGAGCATATTGGAATCAGTGGAATAGGCTTTTTCAACGGACATTTTATAGTCAAAACCATTTTCAATAAGAAATTGAGACATTTCTAAACGACCGCCAAGTTCTTCAATAAATTGTACATCTAACCAAGGTTTATAGATTTTTAAATTCGGGTTCGTTAATAAACCATAACGATAGAAACGTTCAATATCATTCCCTTTGAAAGTGGAGCCGTCGCCCCAAATGTTTACATCATCTTCTTTCATTGCTGCTACAAGCATTGTGCCTGTTACGGCGCGACCAAGAGGCGTTGTATTGAAGTAAGGAATGCCGCCTGTAGAAATATGGAATGCACCACATTGAATTGCGGCAATGCCTTCATGAGCAAGTTGAGAGCGGCAATCAATTAATCGAGCATTTTCAGCACCATACGCCATGGCTTTTTTAGGGATTGCATTGTAATCATCTTCATCGGGTTGCCCTAAATTAGCGGTGTAGGCATAAGGCACTGCGCCTTTTTGACGCATCCAAAGTAATGCTGCACTAGTGTCTAAACCACCAGAGAAAGCGATCCCTACTTTTTGTCCTTTAGGTAAATTCTGTAGAATAGTATTTGACATATATTTTCCTTACTAATAATTAGAATTGAATAAATAATCGATTTTTGTGAATAAAAATTCGATAGAGTATAACCGCACTTTTCCTCTTTGTCTAGTGTTTTGTGCATTAAAAGCAAAAATCTTTATTTAGCTTTGTGCATAAAAAATCCTAATTTTCATTTTGTTAATAAATCCAGTGCTTCTTGATATTTATCAACGGTTTTCTGAATAATATTTTCTGGCACTTTTGGTGCGGGAGCTTGTTTATTCCAGCCGCTATTTTCTAACCAATCGCGCACAAATTGTTTATCGAATGATGGGGGATTTGTTCCTGCTTGGTAAGTATCCACAGACCAAAAACGGCTAGAATCTGGCGTTAATACTTCGTCCATTAAAGTGAGCGTGCCATTTTCATCTAAACCAAATTCAAATTTTGTGTCACAAATAATAATCCCTTTAGTGAGTGCATATTCTGCAGCCACGGTATAAAGTGCGATAGCTTTTTCTTTTACTTGTGCGGCTAAATCAGCTCCGATAAGTTTTTCGCATTCTGCATAGCTAATATTTATATCGTGGTTGCCAACTTCTTCTTTGCTTGATGGCGTGAAAATAGCTTCGGGTAATTTACTCGCTTCCACCAAGCCTTCAGGCAATTTTAATCCGCAAATCGTGCCAGTTTGTTTGTAATCTTTTAAACCACTGCCAGTTAAATAACCACGTACGATAGATTCAATTTTAATGGGATTCAAACGTTTACACACGACGGTGCGATCTCTGATTAAATCCGCTTCTTCTTTTGGTAACACATCATAAACGCTGTCGCCAGTGAAATGATTGGGCATAATGTGAGCAAGTTTATTAAACCAAAAATTGGAAATTTGAGTTAGGATTTCGCCTTTTCGTGGAATGGGATCATCTAAAATAACATCAAAGGCAGATAAGCGGTCAGAAGCAACCATTAGCATGCGTTTATCATCGATTTCATAGAGATCGCGTACTTTGCCTGAATATATTTTTTTTAGACTTAAAATGGGGAGTTGTTGTGTCATTGTTTTGCACCTGTATGAAAGTAAAAACTGGTGCGTATTGTACCGCACTTTTAAATCAAATAAAGCAAACGTTTGCTATTTTTTAAAAAGAAATAAAAATCCTCTGAAATGTTAGGGGAAGTATAGGGGGAAAATGTTTATTATTGGAAATTTAGTAAATCCTACGGCTTAATTATTGAGCGGGTGGATTGGGATTATCCAATACGTCCCACAGGCTTTCTTGTGGTGGTGTTTCTGTTTCAGTTGTTGGCGTGAGAGAGGGAGATGATGTTTCGCCACAGAAATTCTGACCATTATTTAGCCAAACAGGAATTGTTCGATAACTCTCACAATCCCAGTCACCGTATTGATTTATCCCCACCCATTTCACTGTTGTAGGGGGAGTAATTGCTAATTTTTCAATATTTGTACGGTTTAAATAATCTTTATAAATTTGCAATGCGCCAGAAGCACCAGTCAGTTTTGTTTCGCCATTATCATCGCGACCAAGCCAGACGGTGCTGATATTTTTTCCGTCAATTCCCACAAACCACGTATCGCGTGATTCATTGGTTGTGCCTGTTTTGCCTGCTAAATGTAAATCAGCGTAATCCTTTTGCAAACTGCGAGCTGTACCACGTTCAACAGTTTGTTGCATTGCAAATAAGGTTTGGAATGCCGCTTCTTGTGGCACCACTTGTTTTGCACTTTTATCGTGTTGAAAAATTAGGTTACCTTGACGATCTGCAATACTATCGACGGTTGTAAGCGCAATTCTCCCACCTTGATTGGCAAGGGTTTGATAAAGTTTTGTGACATCATAAGGCGAAATGCTATAAGAACCGAGCAACATCGCAGGCACTTTAGGAATTTCCACGTTGTCCCAGCCCATCGCTTTTTGCGTGTCAATGACTTTGCTCAAGCCAACTTTCATACCAATATTTACAGTGGGAATATTTAAAGAACGGGCTAAGGCATCCATTAACATTACTGAATCACTATATTTTTTGTCATAGTTGCGTGGCTGCCACGGCGGGCTACCTTTGACATTAATTGTTATTGGTTGGTTATTAATTGGGGTATTCAAACGGAACTGTTCTGGGTTAGAAAGTGCGGTCAAATAAATAGAAGGTTTTACTAAAGAACCAATCTGACGTTTTGCCATTAATGCACGATTAAAGCCTGCATATTGCGTTTGTAAACCGCCAACTACTGCACGAATTTCGCCTGTGCGATAATCCGTTATAATCATCGCTCCCTCTAAATGGGGATTTTTCATTTTCAGTTGTAATTGCGAAACGGTATTGACCACTGCATTTTCTGCTTGAGCTTGTTGTTTTAAATCCATTGTGGAAAAAATACGTGCGCCAAGTAAACTGGATATTTTGTGTTCGCCCAGTTCACGGCGTAAATCTGCTTGTAAAGTTTGAATAAATGCAGGGTATTTACGCGAGATTTGCCCTTTCTTTTGCACACCTAAAGGTCGCTGACTTAATAATTGATAAAGTTCATCGCCGATCATTTTATGTTCAAGCATTAGCCTTAAAACAATGTTGCGACGTTCGAGTGCGTTTTGTGGATTACGCCAAGGATTATAAAGTGAAGGGCCTTTGACCATCCCCACTAAAAGGGCAATTTGATCTAAGCTAATTTCACGAATCGAACGACCAAAATAAAATTGGCTGGCTAATTCAAAACCGTGAATTTGCGTATCGCCATTTTGCCCGAGATAAATTTCATTAAGATAGGTTTCGAGAATGCGATTTTTATCGTAACGCCAATCTAAAACCAATGACATCAAGGCTTCGTTGGCTTTACGTGTAATGGTGCGTTCGCGCGATAAAAATAAATTTTTGACTAATTGTTGAGTGAGCGTACTTCCGCCCTGTACCGTTTGACCTGCACGAATATTCGCAATTAATGCGCGTAAAATCCCCACTGGATTAATGCCATTATGTTCATAAAAGCGGCGATCTTCCGTTAAAATTAATGTATCAATTAATAAACGGGGATAATTTTGTAAAGGAATAGCTAAACGATCTTCGTTGTCTGATTGCAACATCGCAATCAACTTTGGTGCAAGACGAAATTCATCAACAGTTTTGACTGTGACTAAATCTTCAATGCGAGATAACTTATTATGGCTAAAACGCAAGCGCAAAACTCGCTGAGGCTCTGCTTTATCGGGGAAAGGAAAAGCACGGCGAAGTATTACAATGCTATCATCTTCTAATTTGAAATCGCCAGGTGCGGCAACCATTGTAGTTTGGCGATATTCGTTATCTAATAAAATTTGAATGACTTCATCAAAAGCGAGATTATCGGCAATTTTCACACTTTCTAAGCGACTATAAACTTCCGCAGGCAAATGCCAAATTTGACCGTCCATTTTAGAACGAATTTGCCAATCGAGATAACCGCCGTAAAAAATCGTTAAGACAAGTGCAGTGAAGCTAAATTTAAGTAAAAAACCTTTAAAAGTGCGGTTATTTTTTGGCGTGTTTTTCGATGATTTTTTAGCGGAGTGTTGAGAAGTCATAGTGAGTTAAGCAATAAAATCAACATAAGATTGGAGAAAATGAATAAAATCTTGCGTACCGCAAAAAGCAAGGCTTTCTTCATCATAATAATGGAAATCTTGTTCTAAAATTTCATCTGATTCAATGGCGAGATTGTTGGCGCGCACCATTACTTCATCAGCATTTAAAAATAACGTATATTCCGCACCGACTAAGACTTTTTCTTGATTTTCAATAAGTGATTTTGCAGTAGAAAGTGCGGTTAAAATCTTGTCTGAATTTGACCGCACTTCTGTGTTGAACCAGTTAGCAAGGGCAATGTGTTCCATCGAACATTTGACGGATACATTGCCTTGATAATGTGTAAATTGAAAATCCATCTTAGATACTAAAGGATGAACCACAGCCACAAGTGCTGGTAGCATTTGGATTATTTACAGTAAAACGTGAACCCTCTAAACCCTCAGTATAATCGACTGTACCGCCGATTAAATATTGTAAGCTCATCGGGTCAATCACAAGTTGAACCCCTGATTTTTCAATGGTTAAATCGCCGTCATTGACTTTTTCATCAAAGGTAAAACCATATTGGAAACCGCTGCAACCACCCCCTGTGATATACACGCGTAATTTCAAATTAGTATTTTCTTCTTCGCTGATTAAACTTTTTACTTTATTTGCCGCTGCATCAGTAAATGTCAGTGGCACCGCCATATCATCTATCATAACTATTTCCTACTTTCCTAAAATTTCAATCCCGCCATTATCTAATAACCCTTTACTCCATTCAAGTGCAATCCAGTTTTTTCCTAGAAATCGTGCTATAATCTCGCAAAGTTTTTTCAAAAAAGTGAGATAAAAATGGCTATTCCAATTAGAACTGAAAAAGAAATTGTAAAGTTACGTGAGGCATGCAAATTGGCTTCCGATGTGCTGGTAATGATTGAACCTTACGTAAAAGCAGGCGTAACCACAGGCGAACTTGATCGCATTTGCCATGAATATATGGTAAATGAACAAAAGGTTATCCCTGCGTGTTTGAATTATCACGGTTTCCCAAAGGCGACCTGTATTTCCATTAACGAAGTCGTTTGTCACGGTATTCCAAGTGACGATAAAGTGTTAAAAAATGGCGATATTGTGAATATTGATGTTACCGTGATTAAAGACGGTTATTTTGGCGATAACTCAAAAATGTATATCGTGGGTGGCGAAACGAATATTCGTAGTAAAAAATTAGTGGAAGCGGCACAAGAAGCATTATATGTTGGGATACGCACTGTAAAACCCGATATTCGTTTAAATGAAATAGGTAAAGCCGTGCAAAAATATACGGAAAGCCAGACTTTCAGCGTTGTGCGTGAATATTGCGGACACGGCGTTGGTACGGAATTTCACTGCGAACCTCAAGTATTGCATTATTACGCCGATGATGGCGGCGTGATTTTAAAACCCGGAATGGTGTTTACTATTGAGCCAATGATTAACGCAGGCAAAAAAGAAGTGCGCGTAATGGGAGATGGTTGGACAGTAAAAACCAAAGATCGCAGCCATTCAGCACAATACGAACATCAACTTGTTGTCACGGAAACTGGTTGTGAAGTAATGACTATCCGCGATGAAGAAATTGCAGAAGGTCGAATTTCGCGGATTATGGTGAATGTGTAATTGACATAAAATTATAAGATAAGGGCGTAGATATACGCCCTTTTTGTTTTTCTTTATAATAAAACGACTTCGATCTAACAAAAGGCAATTCATATGCTGTTTTCTCCGACACTATCTTCTCCTTTAACGCCAAGTGCGGTCAAAATTGAACGAGAAAATCTCAAGCAATTTGAGCTCGAGAATTTTTCTCGTTATTCCATTTTTGAGCTTATTGAAAATCGCTGTGATTTTTATGATGCCTTATTGATTCAACTTTGGCAGGAAATAGAATTAAGTGAACAACTGGGGATTGCTTTAATTGCGGTGGGCGGTTATGGACGGCGTGAGATGTTTCCTTTGTCGGATTTAGATTTTTTGATTTTAGTCGAGCAAACCCCAAGCCCTGAGATTGAAGAAAAGATTACTCAATTTATCCAGTTTTTATGGGATTGCGGTTTTGAGGTGGGAAATAGTGTTCGAACCTTAGAACAATGCGAATCGGAAGGGAAACAAGATATTACGATTGCCACCAATTTATTAGAAGCAAGATTTCTTGCTGGAAATCGACCGCACTTTGATGCATTAAATGAATTGGTAAAACGTGCAGATTTTTGGTCGAAAGAAGATTTTTTTAATGCCAAAGTGCAAGAGCAAATAGAACGTTATCAGCGTTATCACAATACGGCTTATAACCTTGAGCCAGATATTAAGTACAGCCCTGGAGGCTTGCGTGATTTGCATTTGTTGTATTGGGTGGCGTTGCGCCATTCTGGGGCTTTGACCCTTGAGGCTATTTTACAAAGTGGTTTTATTTATCCTCAAGAATATCAGCAACTACAAGAAAGTCGTGCATTTTTATTTAAAGTGCGGTTCGCTTTGCATTTGATTTTGAAACGTTACGATAATCGTCTGTTGTTTGATCGTCAAATTAAAGTCAGTGAATTATTGGGTTTCCGAGGGGAAGGCAATCCAGCTGTGGAAAAAATGATGAAATGTTTTTTCCAAGCATTGCACCGAATTTCGCTGATTAGTAATTTACTGATTCAGCATTATCGAGAAAATGTGCTTCCATCAAATCAGGATACTGTAATTGACCAATTAGACGATGATTTTCAACTGATTAACCAATGCTTATGTTTGCGTAATAGCTTTGTTTTTCAAGAAAAACCAGCGCGAATTTTAGATCTATTCTTTTATTTAACGCAGTACGAACATGCCAATATTCATTCTGATACTTTGCGTCAATTACAAATTTCCTTAGATCAATTATCACAAAAATTATGCGAAATTCCTGCCGCTCGGGAAAAATTTCTACGTTTATTTAATCAACCTAATGCAATTAAACGTGCGTTTATGCCGATGCACCAATATGGTGTATTAACTGCGTATCTTCCGCAATGGCAAGCCATTGAGGGCTTAATGCAATTTGATTTGTTCCACATTTATACGGTGGATGAGCATACATTGCGCGTGATGTTGAAATTGGAAAGTTTTCTGTCACAGGAAAGTGCGCAAGAACATCCCATTGCTCATCGAATTTTTAGCCAACTTTCTGACCGCACTTTGCTTTATATTGCGGCGTTGTTCCACGATATTGCAAAAGGGCGAGGTGGTGATCACGCAGAACTTGGTGCTGTGGATATTGCAGACTTTGCACAATTACATGGTTTAGATCGTCGAGAAATTGATACCCTTGCTTGGCTCGTAAAATCCCATTTGCTGATGTCAATTACGGCGCAACGCCGTGATATTCATGATCCTGAAGTCGTCATGAATTTTGCGGAAGCCGTGCAAAATCAAGTTCGATTAGATTATCTGACCTGTTTAACGGTGGCGGATATTTGTGCAACCAATGGTAATTTATGGAATAGCTGGAAACGTTCGCTTTTTGCCTCTTTATATGAATTTACAGGACGGCAATTTTCACAAGGCATGAAAGAATTGCTTGATTATTCAGAAAAATCGGCAGAAAACCGAAAACTTGCACAACAAATTTTAATGCGGGATTATTCTGATATTACGCCAATTTCGATTGAGCAATTATGGGCTCGTTGTCCAGAAGATTATTTTGTGCGTAATACGCCAAAACAAATTGCGTGGCATACAAGTTTGCTGGTGGATTTCGTTGAGGCATTATTAGTGAAAATTAGTAATCGCTTTTCACTTGGCGGCACAGAAGTGTTTATTTATTGCCAAGACCAACCGCACTTATTTAATAAAGTGGTGAGTACCATTGGCGCAAAAAAATTCAGTATCCACGATGCACAGATTATTACGACACAAGATGGTTATGTTTTTGATAGCTTTATCATCACAGAACTTAACGGAGAATTGGTTGAATTTGATCGTCGCCGAGAATTAGAGCAAGCCCTAACATTAGCCCTTCAAAGTGAAAAATTGCCCGCACTTTCTATTGTGCCTAATCGCCAGCTTCAACATTTTACTGTACAAACCGACGTGCGTTTTTTACAGGAAAACAAAAAAGAACATACTCAAATGGAACTGGTTGCCTTGGATAAAGCAGGGTTATTAGCCCAAGTGAGCCAGATTTTTACTGAGTTAAATCTAAATTTATTAAATGCGAAAATTACCACCGTAGGCGAAAAAGCCGAGGATTTTTTTATTTTGACGAACCAATTTGGGCAAGCTCTGGATTCTCAACAAAGAGAAATATTACGTAACGTGCTGTATCGAAATATTGGATAGTCCTTTTTATAAAAATATATTTCTAGGTAAATTTGCCTTATGTTATCCTTTACAAAAAATTTTAGGGTCACACTATGCTGAGTATTTTTGTTACTTTTCTTGGCGCGTTTTTAACATTGATTGTGATGCGACCACTTGCCAATTGGATTGGATTAGTCGATAAACCAAACTATCGTAAACGTCATCAAGGCACAATTCCACTAATCGGTGGCGTATCGCTTTTTGTTGGTAATCTTTGCTATTATCTGATGGAATGGGATCAACTTCGATTACCGTATCTTTATTTGTTCAGTATTTTTGTTTTATTGGCGATTGGGATTTTAGATGATCGCTTTGATATTAGCCCTTTTTTAAGAGCAGGCATTCAAGCAATATTGGCGATTTTAATGATCGATCTTGGGAATATTTATCTTGATCATCTTGGTCAAATTTTAGGGCCTTTCCAATTAACGCTTGGTTCAATTGGTTTGATTATTACCGTCTTTGCCACTATTGCGATTATTAATGCCTTTAATATGATTGATGGTATTGATGGATTGCTTGGGGGACTCTCTTGTGTTTCTTTTGCGGCGATTGGTATTTTAATGTATCGAGATGGGCAAATGGATATGGCGCATTGGAGTTTTGCTTTAATCGTATCGATTTTACCTTATTTGATGCTCAATCTAGGGATTCCATTTGGACCAAAATATAAGGTGTTTATGGGGGATGCCGGGAGTACATTAATTGGCTTTACCATTATTTGGATTTTGTTATTAAGTACGCAAGGAAAAGGGCATCCTATGAATCCAGTAACCGCACTTTGGATTATTGCGATTCCTTTGATTGATATGGTTGCGATTATTTATCGCCGTGTACGTAAAGGTAAAAGCCCATTCCGTCCAGATCGTTTACATGTTCATCATTTAATGGTAAGAGCGGGTTTAACATCAAGACAAGCCTTTTTATTGATTACGTTTGTTTCTGCAGTTTGTGCAACTATCGGTATTTTAGGGGAAGTTTATTATGTGAATGAATGGGCGATGTTTGTTGGCTTTTTCATTTTATTTTTCCTTTATGTCTATTCAATTACGCATGCATGGCGAATTACCCGTTGGGTAAGAAGAATGAAACGTCGTGCCAAACGGTTGAAGAAAGCATAAAAATAAAGGCTTGTGTTATTAAATCACAAGCCTTTATTTTTTGAGAAAATTCACCGCACTTTTTAACATTTTGATGATCTATTTTTGTAGATAGAAAAAATCCCCAGCCTTTTGGCTAAGGATTGAAATTTGGAGCGGGAAACGAGGCTCGAACTCGCGACCCCGACCTTGGCAAGGTCGTGCTCTACCAACTGAGCTATTCCCGCAATAATGCTTTTATAATGTGAAATTGGAGCGGGAAACGAGGCTCGAACTCGC
>NZ_KV833449.1:21869-26565 GCF_001837655.1 Haemophilus sp. HMSC071C11
GAGCGGGAAACGAGGCTCGAACTCGCGACCCCAACCTTGGCAAGGTTGTGCTCTACCAACTGAGCTATTCCCGCAGTTCACATCAGTGAATGAGCCCGAATTATACAAATATTTTTAGGGCTTGCAAGGGCAATTTCATAAAAAGAAATTTTTTGTTGAAGTTTTCGTCAATCTAATTTCATGAAGTGTTCGCGATAATAAGCCAGCTCTTTAATGGATTCTCGAATGTCATCTAGCGCTAAATGCGTATTCTCTTTTTTAAAGCCTTCTAAAATTTCAGGTTTCCAACGTGCAGCAAGTTCTTTTAATGTGCTCACGTCTAAATGGCGATAATGAAAATAATCGGCTAAATCTGGCATATATTTCACTAAGAAGCGTTTATCTTGGGCAATGCTGTTACCGCAAATTGGCGATGCACCTTTGGGAACCCACTTTTTTAAAAAGTCTAAGGTTTGTAATTCTGCTGCTCGTTCGGTAAGTTTGCTGGCTTTTACGCGTTCAATTAAGCCGTTTTCACTATGCGTTTTTTGGCACCAATCATTCATTTTATTGAGTAATTCATCAGACTGATGAACCGCTAATACTGGGCCCTCTGCCAAAATATTTAAATTTTTATCTGTCACAATAGTCGCAATTTCAATAATACGTTCTTTTTCCGGATCTAAACCGGTCATTTCTAAATCAATCCAAATAAGATTTTGTTTATCGAATGGCATAATATCAGGTATCCTATGCAAAAATTTTTTTCATTTTACCAAAAACAAGGGAAAAAACGACCGCACTTTTATGGCTAAACGTAAATTAACTCAAAACCAAACTAGAAGAATTCAATCGAATAATGCGAAAACATTACATCGCCATAAGAAAAAAGACATTGAATGGTCAGATGAAATGCTTGGCGAATCACAAGAAGGCGTTGTGGTCACACGTTATTCTATTCACGCAGATGTCGAAAATGAACAAGGCGAAATTTATCGTTGTAATTTGCGTCGTACCTTGTCGAGTTTGGTGGTGGGAGATAAAGTTGTTTGGCGTAAAGGCAATGAACAATTACAAGGTGTGAGTGGCGTGATTGAGGCGATCCATCCCCGAGAAAATGAAATTTCCCGCCCTGATTATTATGATGGTTTGAAACCTATTGCGGCGAATATTGATCGTATTATTATTGTATCAGCGGTGTTGCCAACGCTTTCCTTAAATATTATCGATCGTTATCTTGTTGTGTGTGAAATTGCGGGAATCACGCCTCTCATTGTTTTGAATAAAGTGGATTTATTGGCACAAGAACAGCGTCAAGAAATTGAAGACCAACTTAAAATTTACCAAGATATTGGCTATGAAATTTTAATGATTTCAGCAAAGAGCGGTGAAAATATGGAAAAATTGACCGCACTTTTGGCACAAGGCACGGCGATTTTTGTTGGGCAATCTGGTGTTGGTAAATCGAGTTTAATTAATCATATTTTGCCTAGCGTAAACGCTCAAGTAGGGGATGTGAGCGAAACATCAGGCTTAGGGCAGCATACCACGACATCGTCACGTCTTTACCATTTGCCACAAGGCGGTAATTTAATTGATTCGCCCGGAATTAGAGAATTTGGCCTTTGGCATTTAGATGCAGAGCAAATCACAAAAGGCTATCGAGAATTTCAATATGTTTTGGGCACCTGTAAATTCCGTGATTGTAAACATTTGAGCGACCCCGGATGTGCGTTGCGTGAAGCCGTTGAGCAAGGCAAAATTTCGCCTGTTCGTTATGATAGCTATCATCGATTAATTGAAAGTTTAAGTGAAACAAAATCACAACGTCATTTTTCATTAGTTTAACGATTGAGATTGTGAATAATAAATAAACTATTTAGCTTATTTTTATGATTTAATTCAGGCTTTTTAGTGTTTATTCTTGATTATTTTGTTTTGAAAAAGGATACTAGGGCAATTTTCTGGTTTTATATTTTTAATTATTGATTAGTCGAGGTAGCATTATGTATTCAAAAGATGTGGAAATTATTGCACCAAACGGTTTACACACGCGCCCTGCTGCACAATTTGTGAAAGAAGCGAAAGCATTTTCTTCTGAAATTACAGTAACCTCAGGGGGGAAAAGTGCAAGTGCAAAGAGCTTATTTAAGTTGCAAACATTAGTTTTAACGCAGGGAACAATACTTACCATTTCTGCTGATGGAGAAGACGAGCAACAGGCAGTTGAACATTTAGTTGCGTTAATTCCTACTTTAGAATAATTCTTACTTAGCCATAAAATTGTGAAATTTTATGGCTATTGTTTATTTATTACTTTGTTAATTGTTTCGGAAGGTATCTATGATTTCTGGCATTCTCGCATCCCCAGGTATTGCCTTTGGTAAGGCACTTGTTCTTAAAGAAGAAAAGATTGTTCTTGATACGCAAAAAATTACAGATGATCAAATTGATGAAGAAGTTGCTCGATTTTATGAAGGGCGTGCTGCGGCGGTAGAACAACTTAATTCAATTAGAGAACGTGCATTAATTTCTTTAGGCGAGGAAAAAGCCGCAATCTTTGAAGGTCACTTGATGATTCTTGAGGATGAAGAATTAGAAGAAGAAATTCTTGATTATCTTCGTTCAAATAAAGTGAATGCAGGGGTTGCAGCGAGTAAAATTTTAGATCAACAAGTGACAATGTTATCTGAAATTGATGATGAATATTTGAAAGAACGTGCAGGCGATATTCGGGATATTGCTAACCGTTTAGTTAAAAATATTTTGGGCATGCACATTGTTGATCTTGGCGATATTCAGGAAGAATCTATTCTTGTTGCTTATGATCTGACTCCCTCAGAAACCGCCCAACTTAATCTCGAAAAAGTATTAGGGGTTGTCACTGATATTGGTGGCAGAACTTCCCATACTTCGATTATGGCACGTTCTTTAGAATTGCCAGCGATTGTCGGCACAAATAAAGTGACTAAATTAGTCAATACGGGCGATTACTTAATTTTAGATGCGATAAATAATCAAGTTTATATTAATCCAACGGCATCTCAAATTGATGAATTAAAAGCACTTGAAGCGAAAATTTCTGAGGAAAAAGCAGAGTTAGCTAAATTAAAAGATCTTCCAGCTATTACATTGGATGGACATAAGGTTGATATCGTCGCGAATATCGGGACGATTCGTGATTGTGACGGCGCAGAACGTAATGGAGCGGAAGGGATTGGGCTATACCGAACTGAATTTTTATTTATGGATCGTGAACAGCTTCCCACAGAAGAAGAACAATTTATTGCCTATAAACAAGTGGTAGAAGCAATGAACGGACGCTTAACTGTGCTTCGTACGATGGATATTGGCGGCGATAAAGAGCTTTCATATTTAGATTTACCAAAAGAAATGAATCCATTCTTGGGATGGCGTGCAATTCGCATTGCGTTAGATCGTCGTGAAATTTTAAATGCACAATTACGTGCGGTATTGCGTGCTTCAGCTTTTGGTAAATTGGCAGTGATGTTCCCGATGATTATTTCGGTAGAAGAAATTCGAGAATTAAAAGCGGTTATTGAAACATTAAAGGCGGAATTACGTGAAGAAGGGAGAGTTTTTGATAATAACATACAAGTGGGTGTCATGGTTGAAACTCCCTCTGCGGCGGTAAATGCAAAATTTTTAGCAAAAGAAGTAGATTTCTTTAGTATCGGAACTAATGATTTAACTCAATATACTTTGGCTGTAGATCGCGGTAATGAGTTTATTTCCCATCTTTATAATCCAATGCACCCTTCTGTGCTTGGTTTAATTAAACAAGTGATTGATGCCTCTCACACAGAAGGAAAATGGACGGGAATGTGTGGGGAATTAGCAGGGGATGAACGCGCGACTTTATTGTTACTTGGTATGGGATTAGATGAATTTAGCATGAGTGCGATTTCTGTACCTCGCATTAAAAAATTAATCCGTAATGTAAATTTCCAAGATGCAAAAGCGCTTGCTGATGCCGCATTACAAAAACCGACCGCTGCAGAAATTGATCAATTAATTGAAGAATTTTTGCTGGAAAATTCATTAAATTAAACAAAAGTATTTGATTTTACGTTAAAATAGCATCCATCTTGAATGGATAGGAGATTAAAATGGGCTTATTTGACAAGTTATTTGGTTCAAAAGAAAACAAATCTGTGGAAGTTGAAATTTATGCACCGATCTCTGGCGAGATCGTTAATATTGAAGATGTTCCTGATGTGGTTTTCTCTGAAAAAATCGTTGGCGATGGTATTGCTGTTCGTCCTATTGGTAACAAAATCGTTGCGCCAGTGGATGGTGTGATTGGTAAAATTTTTGAAACCAATCACGCTTTTTCAATGGAATCAAAAGAAGGCGTAGAATTATTTGTACACTTTGGTATTGATACTGTTGAGTTGAAAGGCGAAGGCTTTACTCGTATTGCACAAGAAGGTCAATCTATTAAGCGTGGTGATACCGTGATTGAATTTGATCTTCCTTTATTAGAATCAAAAGCAAAATCTGTCTTAACACCAATCGTAATTTCAAATATGGATGAAATTTCTTGTATCGTAAAAAAATCAGGCGAAGTAGTGGCTGGAGAATCAGTAGTATTAGCCTTAAAGAAATAATTTGTTTACGATAAAAAAAAGTCCGCCTTTGTGCGGATTTTTTATTTATTATAGTTACCTGCGGTTAAATAAATAATCTAGGGGAA
>NZ_KV833449.1:26665-61777 GCF_001837655.1 Haemophilus sp. HMSC071C11
CGTTGGGGTAGTGTGAGATTCCTCAAAGAGGAGCTACTATAACTAACCGTGGGTATACTTACCTGCGGTTAAATAAATAATCTAGGGGAAGACAAATTGCCTAGGGTAGGTATATCCTAGGCTAATTTTAAGGCTACCCCGTTGGGGTAGTGTGAGATTCCTCAAAGAGGAACGACTATAACTAGCCGTGGGTATACTTACCCACGGTTACGCTAGTTAAAATAGAAATAAATAATGATTTATAAACTTACAGGCTCACTCCAAAATTACGTATGGGGAGGGCATCAATATATTCCAGAATTACTGAATATTCCTGCTGATGAATTACCGTATTTATTAAAAATTCTTGATGTCGCCCAACCTCTTTCCATTCAACTTCATCCAACAAAAACGCAAGCTGAAATAGGTTTTGCGGAAGAAAATGCGAAAGGCATTGATTTAAAAGCATCAACACGTACTTATAAAGATAACAATCATAAACCTGAAATGATGATTGCTTTATCTGATTTCTGGTTGTTGCATGGTTTTAAAAATAAATCGGATATTATAGAAGCTTGCAAAAAAATTGCAGGAACAAGATTTACCTGATTTTTATGCTGATATTATGTAGGCAGATCAAACGCTATTGTACCAATGGTTTTCCCCAATTCTGTTAGAGAATCAAGCAGCTTATGAGGCTAACAATCTTGATTTAATTAATCCAGATTATTGGGTGCTTTACACTATTGATGCGATGAATATTTCTTTAGATAAATTAGATGCAGGTTTAATTTGTTTCTATTTGTTTAATATTGTACATCTCAAAAAAGGCGAGGGAATTTCCCAAGATGCTGGCATTCCACACGCTTATTTGCGTGGGCAAAATATTGAACTGATGGCTTGTTCAGATAATGTAATTCGAGGTGGTTTAACGCCTAAATATGTCGATATTCCAGAATTGCTTAAAATTGTCGATTGCCGTGAAGTGGAGCCTAAAATTATTCCAACAGCCCCTCAAGACGCACGCATATTTACTTACGCCACGCCAGCAAAAGATTTCGATTTGCAAAATATTCAATATGAATGTGGCGAAACACATCATTTAAAAGCACAAAGTGCGAGTATTTTATTAGTAATGAAAGGGCAGTTAAATTTACGCTCAGAAACGACCGCACTTTCTTTGAAACAAGGTGAGGTTGCTTTTATTACTGCAAATGCTTCTTATGAAGTGGACGGCTTAATTGAAGGCTATGCAGTGGTCGCAAAATTGCCTTGATAAAGTCTTACCAAAAAAGTATAGTCCTCTTAATCTTTTATTAAGATTTATTTGTTTTAATACACACATCCAAGCAATGGTGCTTGAAATTAACTAACTTAAAAAGGAAACGTTATGAAAAAATTTGCATTAGCAACAATCTTCGCATTAGCAACCACTTCAGCATTTGCTGGTTTTAATGGCAATAATAGTCAAGGTGGTTTTCAACAAACAGCCCCTGCTGCAATTAGCGTAAAACAAGCTTTATCTGCGGCTGATAATTCAATGATTACTTTGGTGGGTAATATTACACAACAAATTGATGACGATGAATTTTGGTTTACTGATGGGACAGGGCAAATCAAGATTGAAATCAAAAAACGCGTTTGGAATGGTTTAAACGTAGATTCAAAGGATAAAGTGAAAATTTATGGAAAATTGGATAACGAAGCCTTTGAGAAAGCAGAACTTGATGTATTGCGCGTTGAAAAAGCAGAATAATTATCTTTGAAGATAGCGGGCGTTAGCTCGCTATTTTTGTCTATAAAGTGCGGTCAATTTTTTATGAGAATTTTATTGATAGAAGACGATAATCTAATCGGCAATGGGTTGCAGATTGGTTTAACTAAACTTGGTTTTGCGGTGGATTGGTTTACCGATGGAAAAACAGGAATGGCTGCTTTAACCTCTGCATCTTATGATGCGGTGGTATTGGATTTAACCTTGCCTAAACTTGATGGATTAGATGTATTGCAACAATGGCGATCTAATCATCAAGATGTTCCCGTATTAATTTTGACTGCTCGTGATACTTTAGATGAACGAGTTAAAGGTTTACAAAGTGGTGCAGATGATTATCTTTGCAAGCCTTTTGCTTTGGCTGAAGTCGCCGCACGTTTACAAGCCCTTATTCGTCGTCGTTATGGATATCATCATTCTGTGATAGAACAGGCTGGTGTTAAGCTAGATCAGAATCAACGTTCTGTTTGGCTGAATAATCAACCCATTTCTTTAACAAGCCGTGAATATAAATTGCTTGAATTATTTATGCTGAATAAAGATCGCGTATTGTCTCGCTCATCCATTGAAGAAAAATTATCCAGTTGGGATGAGGAAATTAGCAGTGGCGCATTGGATGTGCATATTTATAATTTACGCCAAAAATTGGGGAAACAATTTATTCGCACGGTACACGGTGTTGGATATGCTTTGGGACAAGTTGAAAAATGAAAAATAGAAGCCTTACGTTGCGTCTTATTTCTGTGCTTTGTTTAACCGCACTTTTTGTTTGGCTGGGTTCTACGCTTGTGGCTTGGTGGCAAGTTCGCCACGATGTGAATAAAGTTTTTGATGCACAACAAGTTCTCTTTGCTGAACGGCTCGCAAATTCAGATTTAAGTACTATTTTGTTGGAATCTAGCACAACGCTAAATAAAAATTCACAGTCGGTATTAAAAAAAAGTTATGACGATGATGCCTTAGCCTTTGCTATTTTTTCTAAAACTGGGAAACTTTTATTCAGTGATGGACGAAATGGAAAAGATTTTATTTTTAATTATAAAACGGGGTTTTATAATGCGAATATTTATGATGATGACGATAAATGGCGAATTTTTTGGCGTATGGCAGCTAATGGAGAATTAGTTATCGCAGTAGGGCAAGAATTAGATTACCGTGAAGATTTAATTGAAGAAATGATTTTGGGGCAAATGTGGATTTGGTTTGCCAGTTTGCCTATTTTGATCATTGTTTTAGGATGGTTGATTCATAAAGAACTTCGACCGATTAAACGTTTAAGCCAAGAAGTACAAACGAGAAAATCTGGCGATGTGTCATTGCTGAATACGGAGGGGCTACCCGTTGAGATTTTACCCTTAGTAAAAAATTTAAATCAATTTTTTGACCGCACTTCAGCTATGTTGCAACGCGAACGCCGTTTTACTTCTGATGCAGCTCACGAATTGCGTAGTCCATTGGCGGCATTGCGTATTCAAACTGAAGTTGCGCAACTAGCTGGCGATGATGTAGCGTTACGAGAACAAGCACTTTTACATTTAACGCAAGGCATTGATCGGGCTTCGCAATTGATTGAACAATTATTAACGCTTTCCCGCTTGGATAATTTGCAAGCCTTAGAAACACTACAGCTGCTTGATTGGGAAGCTATTGTTCAATCATTAATTTCTGAGCGTTATTTTGTGGCAGAAAAACGTAAAATTACCTTGGTTTTTGAGAAAGAATCTGAACCAAAGCAAAAACAAGGGCAATCAATTTTAGTTTCATTGATGCTTAGAAATTTACTCGACAATGCTATTAAATATTGTCCTGAAGATACAATCGTTTCAGTAAAAATTTCATCCTCACAGATTATTATTGAGGACAATGGTGGTGGCGTTGAACCTGAAGATTTGAAAAAACTTGGACAGCGTTTTTATCGTCCAGCTGGGCAAAATGAAAAGGGAAGTGGCTTGGGACTTTCTATTGTTATGCGAATTGCGGAATTACACGGATTTAAAGTGCGGTTAGAAAATGTTGTAAAAGAGGGGAGAAGAATTGGCTTAAAAGCAATAATATCCTTGTAGAAATGGCTTTAAAATAAATGATATTTGTGCGGTAAATTATTTTGTAAATTTTACCGCATTTTTTAGTTTAGCTTTCACTAATTTGAAATAATGACTGTATTTTGTTAATATACACAAGTTTTTGGAAACAATCCTTCAATTCCTACTGAACGTTTCCTTCAAAATCGCACTTCTATGTGCTGTCCTTTGTAGTGGTTCCATTACACATTTTTGCCTCTAGGCAATGTTTATTAAATCTATTTTTAATCTATTCATTTAATCGTTAAGGGGAAAAGTTTGTCTTTATCTCAATTTATGACAAAGCGAACGTCATTTAATCCTTTGGTAATTGGCGTTACGTTATTTTTTATATTGTTACTGATGGCAATGATTTTTATTGCGCCAGAGCAAACTCAAGCATTATTGAATCAAGCTAAAAGTGGTATTTTTGCTAATTTTAGTTGGTTTTATGTACTCACTTTTTCAGTGTTTTTAGGATTTTTATTAATTTTATCAGTAAGTAGTCTTGGCAATATAAAACTAGGGCAAGATGAAGAAGAACCTGAATTTAGTTTCTTATCTTGGCTTGCGATGTTATTTGCCGCTGGAATGGGGGTTGGGCTGATGTTTTTTGGCGTAGCAGAACCATTAACCCATTATCTTTCTGACATTACAGTAGGTTCTGCAGAACATAAACAACAAGAGGCTTTACTTCATACTTTGTTCCACTGGGGAATTCACGCGTGGGCAGTATATGGCACCATTGCTTTAGCATTAGCTTATTTTGGGTTTCGTTATAAATTACCTTTAGCGTTGCGCTCTTGTTTTTATCCTTTATTAAAAGATCGTATTAATGGCAAAATTGGCGATGCGATTGATGTTATGGCATTACTTGCCACATTATTTGGGATTATTACTACATTAGGTTTTGGTTCATCACAGCTTGGTGCAGGGCTTGAACAAATAGGTTGGATAAGTCAGAACAGCTTTGCCTTACAAGTTGGCGTTATTGTTGTGGTGATGTGTTTAGCGGTGTTTTCTGCTATTTCTGGTATTGGAAAAGGCGTGAAAATATTAAGTGAAATTAACTTAACTTTAGCATTTTGTTTACTTCTTTTTGTTTTAATTTCAGGCCCTACGTTATACCTTTTATCTGCATTTAGCGACAATATTGGTAATTATTTCAGCAATTTAGTGCAACTCAGTTTTAAAACCTATGCTTATGAACAAGAACATACTAGCTGGTTTAGCGGATGGACTGTGCTTTATTGGGCTTGGTGGTGTTCTTGGGCTCCGTTTGTGGGTTTATTTATTGCGCGTATTTCTAAAGGGCGAACTATCCGTGAATTTATTTTTGGCGTATTAGTTATTCCAAGTTTATTTGGTATTTTATGGTTTACTGTTTTTGGTAATACAGCAGTATGGCTAAATGATGGCATTGCTGCGGGCGGGCTTGGCGAATTTATTTCTTCCCCAGAAATTTTATTATTTAAATTTTTAAATTATCTGCCTTTACCAACAATAACAGGCTTTGTGAGCTTATTAGTGATTTCATTGTTTTTTATCACTTCAGCGGATTCAGGTATTTATGTGTTAAATAACATTGCATCTCGAGATAAAAGTTTAGCTTCTCCTGCGTGGCAAGCCATAATGTGGGGCACTTTGATGTCAGTTGTTGCAATTGTGCTAATGCAATCTGGTGGACTTGCTAATTTGCAAACAATGACATTAATTGTTGCCTTGCCTTTTGCTTTATTGATGTTGGTAATGTGTTTTAGTTTATGGAAAGGCTTAATTGCGGATAAAAAATATTTTTCTACTAAAGTCAATCCAACTAGTATTTTCTGGAGCGGCGATAAATGGAAATCACATTTAGAGCAAATGATGAACCAAACGCAAGAGAAAGATATTTTACGTTTCCTTAAAAATACGGCGTTACCCGCTATGCGAGAATTACGTCAAGAATTAACAGGAAAATATAATTTAAGTGTAGAAATCAACACATTATTTGAACAAGAAGAGCCAGCTTTGGAATTGGTAATTCATAAAGAATCAATGCGAGATTTTATGTATGGTATTAAATCTGTTGGGCGAGAAGTGTCAGAGCAATTAATTAACGATGAAAATTTACCGCACATTCAGCATAGTGTTACTTACGAGCCTTACACTTATTTTTTTGATGGACGAGTCGGTTACGATGTTCAATATATGGATCAAGATGAATTGATTGCCGATATGTTGAAACAATATGAACGTTATCTAAGTTTGCTTGATGATGTGGGTCAGGAACTGATGGCACACGAGCAAACCGAACTAGCAGAGTAATCGATTTAAAGGTGCAACGTGTGCCAGTTTTGTGGTTATTTAACTTGATTAATCAAAAATTGGGTTAATAGCGAAACAGGGCGACCTGTTGCACCTTTATTTGCGCCTTGTAACCAAGCAGTGCCTGCGATGTCTAAATGTGCCCAGCGATATTTTTTCGTGAAGTTAGACAAAAATGCACCCGCTGTAATTGCGCCACCCCAGCGACCACCAATGTTGGCAAGGTCGGCGAAAGGCGATTTAAGTTGCTCTTGATATTCTTCGCTTAATGGTAAACGCCACGCTTTGTCAGTGGTTTCTGTTGCGGCTTGGAGTAGTGCATTGGCAAGATTGTTATCTGTAGAAACTAAGCCGCTATTGTGTTGCCCTAGTGCAACCACACAAGCACCAGTCAAGGTTGCAACATCAATAACAAGCTCAGGTTCAAAACGCTCAACATAAGTAAGTGCATCACAAAGCACTAATCGACCTTCTGCATCAGTATTAAGAACTTCTACAGTTAAACCATTCATAGTGGTAAGAATATCGCCTGGGCGATAAGCATTGCCATCTGGCAGATTTTCACAACCTGCTAAAACACCAATAACGTTTAATGGTAAGTTCAACTGTGCAATGGCTTTCATTGTGCCGAAGACAGAGGCTGCACCGCACATATCATATTTCATTTCATCCATATCTGCGGCGGGTTTAAGTGAAATACCGCCAGCATCAAAGGTTAATCCTTTGCCTACAAGTACAATGGGTTTGGCGTTTTTATCTGGCGCATTATTGAATGTTAAAACAGACATATAAGCACGGTTTTCAGAGCCTTTTGAGACGGCAAGATAAGCGTTCATTCCAAGTTTAGCCATTTCTTCTTCATCCACAACTTTCAATGAAAGTGCGGTAGAATTTTCTGCTAAATTTTTTGCTTGCTCAGCAAGATAAGCTGGATTACAAATATTTGGTGGCATATTTGCGATGTCACGTGCTGCTTTTATGCCTGAGCTAATGGCATTGGCGTGAGAAATAGCTTGTTGTGCTTGATTACAATCCGTATTAAAGATGAAAGATTCTAAAACAGAGGTTTCTGCTTTTTGAGATTTGAAATGATCAAATTGATAATTGGTGTGTTCAATCGTTTCAATGGCAAAGCGGATATTCCAATAAAGATCGCGATCTTTTAATTCAATTTCAGTTAAATAAGAAATGACTTCACGCGTGTTGGTTTCTTTTAGTGTCTTTAATACAGCTTGGATGATTTGTTTATATTGACGCTCTGTGAGTTCTCCTTTTTTGCCACAGCCAACGATTAATAGGCGTTTAGCAGATAAACCTTGAAGATCACGAAGTAAAATGGTTTGGGCTAATTTGCCAGTGAGCTCACCTGATTTCACTAAATCGTTTAAATAACCTTGGGTTAATTGATCGATTTCATTAAAACTTTTTGAAAATTTATTATTTTCATAGATGCCTAAAACAATGCAATCAGTGGCTTGAGAAAGTGCGGTATTTTTTGCTTGATATTTCATTTGTTGTCCTTAAATTTCTGTTTAATTCAGCGAAAATAAGTTATCATATGCGACCGATTTTATCCAGTTTTCCTCCGTTTTAGATTTAGAAAAACAAACGAAATAAGATGATTTTAATTCGATATTTAATAAAAGAAGTTTTCAAAAGCCAAATCGCAATTTTACTAATTTTGCTATTGATTTTTTTTAGTCAGCAGTTTGTGCGTGTATTAGGTGCGGCGGCAAATGGGAATGTGCCAGCTGATTTGGTTTTCTCTTTATTAGGCTTAGGAATGCCGACAATGGCGCAGTTGATGTTGCCACTATGTTTATTTATTGCGATTTTACTGACTTTTGGTCGCCTTTACGCTGAAAGTGAAATCACAGTGATGCGCGCGTGCGGTTGCGGTGTGGGGCAACGGATTTTGGTTAAAGTGGCACTGATTATGTCTTTATTAACGGCAGGTATTGCCGCTTATAACGCATTATGGCTTTCGCCTTGGGCAATTCAAAAACAAGTGAATATGGTGGAAGATGCAAAGGCTAATCCAACCGTTGGCGTGCTGTCTTCAGGTCAGTTTATTTCTACCAACAATAATAACGTTGTGTTATTTATTGATAAGATTAAAGATAATCAAATCCGCAATGTTTATTTATTTCAAATGACACCTCAAAAACAAACAAAACCTTCAGTGATAACAGCTGAAAAAGGGGAATTAATTGCGTTGCCAAATGGTGATCAAGTCTTAAATTTGAAAAATACAAAACGGGTTGAAGGAACCTCCGCTTTGCCAGATTTTCGCATTACGCATTTTGATGAATATCACGCCTATTTAGGTTATCAATCCGCAGAAAATACCAATGATGAAGTAGCAGAATTAACATTGTCTCAACTTATCGATTTAGATTCTTCTTCTGCGAAAGCTGAATTGCATTGGCGTATTACCTTAATTTTGGCAGTGCCATTAATGGCATTGATTGCTGTACCATTAAGTCGCGTAAATCCTCGACAAGGTAGATTTGCCAAAATTTTACCCGCACTTTTACTCTATTTAATTTATTTCTTGTTACAAAGCTCTTTTAAATCTGCAGGTTCAGCGGGAAAATTAGAGGCTGAACTTTTAATGCCGCTTGTTAATATCGGATTTTTCTTACTTGCTGTGGTGTTGAATAGCTGGGACAGTGAAATAATGTATAAATTTCGCTATTTATTCAGTAAGAAAGGATCGGCAAAATGATAAATACCCTTGATCGTTATATTGGAAAAAGTATTCTTGGCACGATTTTTGCTACTTTAATGACTTTAGTGGGATTGTCGGCGATTATTAAATTTGTCGAACAATTTCGTAGTGTAGGTAAAGGCACTTATGATATTTGGCAAGCGGTAATTTTTACTGGTTTAACTATACCGAAAGATATTGAAACTTTCTTTCCTATGGCAGCATTGCTTGGGGCATTAATTGCACTAGGTAATCTTGCTAGCAGAAGCGAACTTGTTATTATGCAATCAGCTGGATTTTCTCGCTTTAAAATAGGTATAGCGGTAATGAAAACTGCATTACCATTAGTAGTATTTACAATGATTATTGGGGAGTGGGGAATTCCACAAACAGAACAATTTGCACGAGATATGCGCGCTAAGGCTCTTTCTGGTGGTTCAATACTTTCAATTAAAAATGGTGTGTGGGCGAAAGATGGTCATCATTTTGTATTTGTTAGGCGTGTGACGGATGATACAAAATTAGACGATATTTATATTTATACCTTTGATCAACAGCATAATTTAATAAAATTAAAACATGCAAACCAGGCGAGTTATTCTGAAGATGAAGCTAAATGGACATTGCGTCAAGTTAATCATTCAACGATTATGAAAGATGAAATCATCACAACGAATCATTTATCAGAAACTTGGGAAACTAGTTTGACGCCAGATAAATTAGGTGCGGTTTCTTTGCGTCCGACATCATTATCTATCTCAGGTTTATATCATTACATTTCATTTCTGCGTGAAACAGGGCAAGATGTGAGTCGTTTTGAACTCACGTTTTGGCGTAAAATTTTCCAGCCTGTATCCGTTGGCGTAATGATGTTATTAGCCTTATCTTTTATTTTTGGCTCGCTACGCAGTGTGACTGCAGGTGCAAGGATAGTTACTGGGATTTGTGTAGGATTCTTATTTTATGTTGTTAATGAAATTTTAGGACAAACGAGTGTAGTTTACGGTATTCCTGCTATTTTTGGTGCATTGATCCCGAGCTTGCTTTTCATTGTAATGATTTGGTGGTTATTAAGTCGTAAGCGAGATTAATTTTAAGGAAATAAGTTAGCTGAATTGATTCATCGTTATTTGATAGATAAAAGAATGCTTGATTATGAATTTATTTAATGTAAATCCTGAAAATAATAAGTTTGCATAATAAATGAAGATCAAGCATTCTATATTGGTATAGACGTTTAGCCGTCTAAATGATTAAAAAAATTACTTTAAATTGGGAGTTATTATGACAACATCACATATTTTAGGCTTTCCTCGTGTAGGGGCAAAACGTGAATTAAAATTTGCACAAGAACGTTATTGGCGTAAAGAATTAGCAGAGCAAGATTTATTAGATTTAGCGAAAGCATTGCGTGAAAAAAACTGGAAACATCAAGCGGCTGCCAATGCGGATTTCGTTGCAGTGGGCGATTTCACGTTCTACGATCATATTTTAGATTTACAAGTGGCAACAGGGGCAATTCCTGCTCGTTTTGGTTTTGATAGCCAAAATTTAACCCTTGATCAATATTTCCAACTTGCACGTGGTAACAAAGATCAATTCGCAATTGAAATGACCAAATGGTTTGATACGAACTATCACTATCTTGTGCCTGAGTTCCAAAAATCGACCGCTTTCAAAGCTAATCCAGCACATTATGTAAACCAAATCCGTGAAGCAAAAGCCTTAGGCTTAAACTTCAAACCTGTGATTGTTGGCCCATTAACATTCTTATGGTTAGGTAAAGAAAAAGGCGAAGCATTTAACCGTTTCGATTTATTAAATCAATTAGTGCCTGTTTATGTTGAAATTTTAAATGCATTAGTGGCTGAAGGGGCAGAATGGATTCAAATTGATGAACCTGCATTAGCATTAGATTTACCAGCAGAATGGGTTGAAGCCTATAAATCTGTTTACGCTGAATTAAGCAAAGTGAACGCAAAATTATTATTAGCCACTTATTTTGGTTCAGTTGCAGAACACGCTGAATTATTAAAAGCCTTACCTGTTGCAGGCTTGCATTTAGATTTAGTTCGTGCACCAGAACAACTTGCGGAATTTGAAGATTACAGCAAAGTGTTATCAGCTGGTGTGATTGAAGGTCGTAATATCTGGCGTGCAAACTTAAACAAAGTGTTAGATGTATTAGAGCCATTAAAAGCAAAATTAGGTGAGCGTTTATGGATTGCACCAAGCTGTTCATTATTGCATACCCCATTTGATTTAGAAGTGGAAGTACAATTAAAAGAAAAAAATACCGCACTTTACAGCTGGTTATCTTTCACGCTACAAAAAGTAGAAGAATTAAACGTATTAAAACAAGCGTTAAATAATGGCAGAGCGTCTGTACAAGCAGCATTAGATGCAAGCCAAGCGGCAGCAGATGCACGTGCAACCTCAAAAGAAATTCATCGCCCTGAAGTGGCAGAACGTTTAGCAAACTTGCCAAAAGGTGCGGATCAACGTAAATCGCCATTTGCAGAACGTATCGTTAAGCAAAATGCGTGGTTAAATTTACCGCTTCTGCCAACTACAAACATTGGTTCATTCCCACAAACTACTGAAATTCGTCACGCACGTGCAAGTTTCAAAAAAGGCGAGTTATCTCTTGCAGATTACGAAGCGGCAATGAAAAAAGAGATCGAATATGTAGTACGTCGCCAAGAAGAATTAGATTTAGATGTGTTAGTTCACGGTGAAGCAGAACGTAACGACATGGTGGAATACTTTGGGGAATTATTAGATGGTTTCGCATTCACTAAATTTGGTTGGGTACAAAGCTATGGTTCACGTTGTGTAAAACCACCAGTGATTTACGGTGATGTAACTCGCCCAGAGCCAATGACAGTACGCTGGTCTCAATATGCACAAAGCCTCACAAACCGTGTAATGAAAGGAATGCTCACAGGCCCTGTGACTATTTTACAATGGTCATTCGTGCGTAACGATATTCCACGTTCAACCGTATGTAAACAAATCGGCGTAGCATTATCTGATGAAGTGTTAGATTTAGAAGCAGCAGGCATTAAAGTCATTCAAATTGACGAACCAGCCATTCGTGAAGGTTTACCGCTTAAACGTGCAGATTGGGACGCATACTTACAATGGGCAGGCGAAGCATTCCGTTTAAGCTCAATGGGCGTGCAAGATGATACGCAAATTCACACTCACATGTGTTATTCCGAGTTTAACGACATCTTACCTGCCATTGCGGCATTAGATGCAGACGTGATTACCATCGAAACTTCACGTTCAGATATGGAATTATTAACGGCATTTGCAGATTTCAAATATCCAAATGATATTGGCCCAGGTGTTTACGATATTCACAGCCCTCGTGTACCAACGGCGGCGGAAGTGGAACATTTATTACGTAAAGCATTAAATGTAATTCCAAAAGAACGCTTATGGGTAAACCCAGACTGCGGTTTAAAAACGCGTGGCTGGACAGAAACCATCGACCAATTAAAAGTGATGGTGGATGTAACCAAAAAATTACGTGCGGAATTAGCGTAAGTCATAATACATAAAGAATAATTTTCAAACACAACATAATTAAAGCCGAATCTCTATGGGATTCGGTTTTTCTTATAGATAAAATGTTGAAATATAATAAAAAAGCCTTGAATTGATCTGCACCCCAAAAGTTGGACTAAACAACTAACTAAGGTGCAGATTTTTTTATGAGCAAATATAATTTTCTTTTCAAACAACAAGTCATCGAGTTTTATAAGCAAATTATTCTACATAATGGGCTTTCCAATAACCAATCCACTCTTTTAATAAAACCATATTGCTATTTAACGCACCTAAGTCAGGAATAAAAGATTTTGCAGATAGATTTCCTTTGCTGCCATAGCTTGCCGCTGCAGCAGGAAGAACATCAAATCCTTGTTTTTCAAAAAGATATTTGGCTCGTTTCATATGCCATTGATTTGTTACTAAAATAATTTTTTGAATATGATCTTTCACTAAAATATTTTTAGTGAAACTGGCATTTTCTTCCGTATTACGGGCTTTATTTTCGATCCATTGTGTTGGCACATTAAAGAATTGGTTAAGTTCTTTTGCCATTAAATCGCCTTCAGAAATGCCTATCAAAGAATAGCCCGTGGTTAAAATAGGCAAGCCCGTTTCCTTTTGTAAAAATGCCGCATAACGTAAACGTTCTAGTTGTGGTGCACCAGAAGCCGTTTCTGCATACAGCTCTTTGGTTTGGTAAGATCCACCGCCTAATATGACGATGGCTTGAGCTTGTTTATACTCATCTAGCGTAAGGGCTGGAGAATCATCATTATTTGTTAGCAATAAACCAGTAAAAGGCACACTCATGATATAAAGCCAAGTGAAACTTATAATCGCAAGAAATTTGGCTAATTTTTTGAAATGAACACAATAAATAATCGCTGCAATAATCAGTAATACAAAGGTATTAAGAGGTGGTGCGATAAGTGTGGTAAGAAGTTTTCCGAGTTCTAACATAGATAAGATCCTTGATGTAGAGCAGTTTCATTATAATGATTAGTCATAGCTTGTCTATGTTGATTTTGTTAAAATAAGCCCCCTTATTTTTTGATAAACGAACGCTCGAATTCATCAAAAGTGCGGTGATATTTATGAAAGTTTTTAAAGATAGTGCTATTTACCTTGTTGGGGAATTATCGTCAAAGTTAGTTCCTTTTTTACTTTTGCCTTATTTATCCCGTAAATTGGGCGTAGAAGGGTATGGCTCACTTTCTTATTATCAAACTTTTTTAAGTTTATTTTTAATTGTGGTTTCTTTAACTCAAGAAGGCGCAATTTCCCGTTATTTTTATTTTTACGGAAAACGTTCATTAAATTTAGTGGTGAATACCGGCTATGCTTATACCACGATAATCGGCAGTATTATTTTAATGGGTTGTTGGATTGCTCAGTCTGAAATATTATTTTACGCTGCACTTTCCTCAATTTTCCAATCTTTCTTAAATGTTCAGCTAAGTGTAAGACAATGCCAGAAAAAGGCTTGGTCTTATGCTTTTATTCAATTTTCACTTACTGTTACGGGAGCTGTATTTACCGTCGCATTGCTTGAGTATTATCAAAATGATCTTGTTGAAAAAAGAATTTTGGCAATTTTATTGAGCAATTTAGTCGTCTGGTTTTTTTCTTATTTTCTTTACAGAAAGAGTACGACATCTAAAAAATATCAATTTAAACATTATCAATCTGCATTATTTTATATTTTAGGATTTGGATTACCGCTTATTTTACATTATGCAAGTTTTTTCTTAAAAGGGCAGTTAGACCGTATTTTTATTTATCACAAATTCAGTGAAACAGATTTAGGGCTTTATGCTATGGGGGCTCAACTTGCTTTAATTGTTTCTATTGCTATTCAAGCACTTAATAAAGCGATTATCCCCTATTTTTATGAAGCCTTAAAACAAAAAAAATTAGTTATTCAACAGTTACATAAATGGGCGTTATTTTCCTTTTTGCTAATACCTATTCCTGCCTTAATAATGTGGATTATTCCTGAGGATGTGTTAGTTTGGATTTTAGGTAGTCAATTTGTGGGAACGAAATATTATTTTATTTTATTTTTAATTTCGACCACATTAAGTATTCCTTATTTGATTTTAGTTAATTATCTTTTCTATTATGGGAAAAATAAACTTATTTCCCAATGTTCCGTTTTATCTACAATCATTTATGTAGCGAGCCTTGTAGTTTTAACTTTTACAGAAATTAAATATATCCCTTATGCTGGAATTATTGGTTCGCTTTCCATTATTCCTATTCTTTATTTTATGACATCTAAAGTGAGTAAAACCCTATGAATCTCATTCTTTGTTGTACACCATTGCAAGTATTAATTGCGAGAAAAATAATTGAATTACATCCTAACGAGCAATTCTTTGGCGTAATGTTTGGTGGTGTATGGGATAAAAAAAGAACCTTGTATGCGAGTAAATTAGCGGAGGTTTGTAGTGATTCGATGAATATTGATACGGGAAAAGATCTAAAAGGTTTCGATTTTCTCAAGTTAATGCGCCAGCTTAAGAATAAAATTACGCACAAAGGTTTTGATAAGGTTTTTCTCGCCAATCTTAATTCATTATGGCTACAAACTTATCTTAGTCATGTTTCATTTAAAGAGCTTTATACCTTTGATGATGGTTCAGATAATATTTTCCCACATCCTAATTTATTGAGAGAGCCTGACACATTTAAATATAAACTGATTAAAGCCTTTATTGGCGATAAATATAGTGTAAATAAATTATTTAAAAAAATAAAAAAACATTATACGGTTTATCCTAATTACAAAAATATTGTTTCTAATATTGAACCAGTTTCTTTATGGGATAATAAAATAGATGGTGATATAGATGGCGAGGTCTCATTTTTTATTGGGCAACCATTGTTAAATACAAAAGAGGAAAACCTCTCATTAATAAAAAAATTAAAAGATCAGCTTCCTTTTGGCTATTATTTCCCTCATCCAGCAGAAGATTATCGAGTTGATGGGGTAAATTATGTTGAATCAGAACTCATTTTTGAAGATTACGTATTTAAACATTTATCAAATAAAAAAGTAATTATTTATACGTTCTTCAGTTCTGTTGCATTTAATTTGTTAAGTCATCCTAATGTAGAAATTCGTTTTATTAGAACGAGTATTCCAAGATGGCAATTCTGTTACGATTCATTTTCAGACCTTGGATTAACGATATATAAGGAAATTTAAAATGAAAAAAATTGGTTTCTTTATAATGAATATCGAAAGTGCGGGGGGAACGGAGCGCGTTTCTATTAATGTTGCTAATGCTCTTGCTAAACAGGGATATGATGTTTCTTTTATTAGCATTGGCGGTAACAAGCCTTTTTTCCAAGTTGATGAAAAAATTAATATTTACGCAATGAATAAATTGCCCTATTCATTGAAAAAAGATTATTTTTCTATCACTAAAAAATTAAGAGAATTAGTTAAAGAATTACAGCTGGATACCTTAATTGTGGTTGATGGTGCAATTATGCTTTTTTCTGCTTTGGCGTTGGTTAATTTAAATATAAAACATATTTTATGGGAGCATTATTCTTTTAATTTTACGGGCAATCGTCTCGTTCGCACGCTCGGTAAATATTTAGCTGTAACAACTTGCGATAAAATAGTTACATTGACAGAAGCAGAAAAAACGCTGTGGCAAGAAAAATTTAAAACGAACAATATAATCACTATTGCTAATCCAAATACGCTTTTGCCAAAGAACAAATTAGCAAAATGGGAAAATAAAACTATTTTATCTGTAGGGCATTTATTTTCTTATAAAGGTTTTGATTATTTATTAAAAGTTTGGCAAGTTTTGGCAAAAAAATATCCAGATTGGAATTTAAAAATAGTGGGTTCTGGCGAGGAAGAAGAGAATTTAAAAAATCTTGCTAAAGCATTGGATATTGAAGATTCAGTTAATTTTACTCCTCGTACTAATGATGTCTCTTTTTATTATGAAAGCAGTTCAATTTATTGTTTACCTTCACAAACAGAAGGCTTGCCTTTAGTCGTTATTGAAGCGATGGCATTTGGCTTACCTATTGTTGCCTTTAATTGTTCTCCTGGCGTAAAGCAATTAGTGGAACATAAAGAAAATGGTTTTCTTTGTGAAAAAAATAATATTGAAGAAATGGTTAAAGGTTTAGATTTATTAATCAATAATCCTGAACTTTATCAACAAATGTCAGACAAATCTCGTTTAATGAGTGAAGATTATGGCATTGAGAAAATTATTGAAGAATGGAAAGGGATTTTATAAGGAATAATTTTATGTTAAAAAAATATTTGATCTCTTTAGATAAAGATATTCAACGTCGGAAATTATTCTTTTCTCAAAAAAATACCGAGGATTTCCAAATTTTTTCTGCCATTAATACCATGCAAAAAGATTGGGATGAATTAGCCTCTATTTTTAATATTGAACAATTTAAAGCACATTATTTTCGTAATGTCACTAAGGGCGAGATCGGTTGTACTTTAAGCCACCTTTCTGTGTACCAAAAAATTATTGAAGACAACGATATTGCTGAAGATAGCTATGCACTAGTCTGTGAAGACGATGCTTTATTCCACTCAGATTTTCAGCAAAATTTAACCGCACTTTTATCAGAAAAACTTGAGGCTGAAATTATATTGCTTGGACAGTCAAAAATTAATAGTTTCAATGATACTGATTTAGAAATTAATTATCCCACAACTTTTTCTTTTCTATGCAAAAAAACAGGCAATGTAAATTACGCTTTCCCTTATAAAAGTTATTTTGCCGGCACAGTGGGCTATCTTATAAAAAAATCAGCGGCAAGAAGATTTATCCAGCAAATTTCTCAAAATAAACCATTTTGGTTAGCGGATGATTTTTTACTCTTTGAACAGGATTTTAATATAAGAAATAAAGTGGTTCGCCCTCTCATGGTCATTGAAAATCCTGTATTGATCAGTAATTTAGAAAGTGTTCGTGGATCTTTATCCAATAATTTACTTAAAAAATTAATGAAATATCCATTGAAAAAAATCTTTGCGATTAAGAAAAATTTGGCTAATTAAAGGAAGGAATTATGTTAAGCATTATTGTGCCTTCTTATAATCGAAAAGCAGAAGTGCCAGCTTTATTAGAAAGTTTAACTCAACAAACATCGAGTAATTTTGAAGTAATTATTGTGGATGATTACTCCAAAGAGAGGGTAGTCGTTGAGCAACGCTATTCTTTTCCAGTTACAGTGATTCGTAACGAAACCAATCAAGGTGCAGCAGAAAGTCGCAATATTGGTGCGCGTGCATCAAAGGGAGATTGGTTGCTTTTTCTCGATGATGATGATCGTTTTATGCCAGAAAAATCTGAAAAAATACTACAAGTGATTGAGCAAAACCCAGACATTAATTTTATTTATCATCCAGCTAAATGTGAAATGGTCAATGAAGGGTTTAGTTATGTGACTCAACCGATTGAACCCCAAGAAATTTCGACAGAACGTATTTTGTTAGCCAATAAGATTGGTGGCATGCCAATGGTTGCAATTAAAAAAGAGATGTTTTTAAAAATAGGTGGATTATCCACCGCACTTCGTTCTTTGGAAGACTATGATTTCTTGTTAAAACTGTTACAAGAGCCAAGTTTTACCCCTTATAAAATTAATGAACCACTAACTTATTGTACTTTCCATACTAAACGCTCAAGTGTGTCTACGGATACCACTAATACGCAAAAAGCCATTGATTATATTCGCGAGCATTATGTGAAAACGGTAGAGCAAGCTCGTAATTTTGATATTAACGCAAGCTATATTTTGGCTTATCCCCATATCATGAATTTATCGCGTAAAGCGGCAAAATATTATTTTGATATTTTTAAGAAAACAAAAAGCATTAAGCAATTTATTATTACTTTGGTTATTTTAATTTCGCCAAAATTAGCCATTAATTTAAAACGGTTGGGAAAATAAAATGAAATTTTCAGTCCTAATGTCCTTATATATTAAGGAAAATCCTCAATTCTTGCGGGAGTGTTTTGAAAGTCTTGTTGCACAAACTCGTCAAGCAGATGAAATTGTCTTGGTATTTGATGGAGCTGTAACGCCAGAATTAGAATCTGTTGTGACAGAATTTGAAACAAAATTGCCATTAAAATTAGTTAAATTGCCGCAAAATCGAGGATTAGGCAAAGCCTTAAACGAGGGTTTATTGCATTGTACTTATGACTGGGTTTTCCGTATGGATACCGATGATATTTGCGTGCCTGATCGTTTTGAAAAGCAAGTAGCGTTTATTGAACAGCACCCTGAAAGCATCATTTTTGGCGGACAAATTGCTGAATTTGGTAAAAATGTAAATGATATTGTGGCATATCGTAATGTGCCAACTTCTGCTCAAGAAATTATTAAATTCACGCAAAAACGTTGTCCGTTTAATCATATGACGGTGGTATATCAAAAAAGTGCGGTCATTAATTGTGGTGGATATGAAGATCTTCAAGAAGATTATTATTTGTGGATCAAACTTGTCGCACAAGGTTTATATATGGCGAATTTGCCAGATATTTTAGTTTATGCTCGAGTAGGAAATGGCATGGTAAGCCGCCGTCGTGGCGTCAATCAAGCTAAAGCAGAATGGCGTTTGTTCAAATTGAAATACCGTTTGGGAATTCAGGGTTTGTTATCTGGATTATTTACTTTTGCATTGCGTTTTGGTTCTCGTTTATTGCCAACCTCGTTATTGAAAAAACTTTATCAAACTTTTTTACGTAAATAGGAAATACGATGAAATTAAATATTTTATTTAAAATTTTGTTTGATTTGAGGTTATTTTAGTTCAGAAAACAATAAATATAAGTATTGAATTTACGTATTATATCTCTGAATTATCCCAGCGTCGCTAATATAATTTGCTCTTGATCAATGTGAATCCAAACCTGTTGCCCGATTTGCCATTGATTTGGCTGGTGGACTGTGGCACAAAATTCAATGTTGCTTTCAGCAAATTGAAGGATGGCTTCCTCTTCATTGAGTGATTTGATATTTACAGAGAACTGATTCGGTTGATTTACTAATGGTTGTTCACTGATTTTTACCCAAGGTGCCTTGAACATCAGCATCACTTCTTTTTCCGTAATCAGTTTCAAACGAGCCGAGCTTTTTGTGGTAATAGAAACTTGCAACGGCGTTGGTAATCCTTGCACATTCACATCCACAACACAACGAGAGTCAATGATTCGTTGTTGTGCCACTCGCCCAAAAAATTGATTGCGTGCGCTACTTTGTAAAGAAAAACGTGCGGTTGCCGTGAGTAAACTATCTAACGGCACGGATTCATCTTGTAGGATATGAAAAGCGTGTTCTTGCGTACGTTCTAATAAATCATAAAGCTGGAGCAAACGCTCGGCATAAGTGGTAAGCACCGTGCCTCCGCCATTTTTTCCACCTGTATTTCGTTCCAGTAATGGGCGAGGGCTGATTTTATTCATGGCTTCTAAATGATCCCACGCACTTTTATAGCTCACTTTTGCATTTTTCGCTGCTTGATTAATCGAACCGCATTGTTGAATTTCTTTGAGTAAACGAACTCGTTTTGGATCGATAAAAAGTGCTTGTTGAAGTTTAATCGTGAGTAAAATTTCGGTGTTTTTCATTTTGCTGTCCCTAAGTAATCCTAAGTGGTAAGCCTAAGCGTTATATATTTTACTAAATAATTTTTCTTTTGCTATATGATTGTTATTTATTTCAATATATAATCAAGTAAATAACGTTTAATCATAGGAGATTATTCATGAAAAAATTAACTAAAATTTCAACCGCACTTTTAATCGCGGGATTAGGCTTTTCTTTTGCGGCATCCGCTAAAGTGACTGTATTTGCAGCCGCTTCAATGACAGATGCTTTACAACAAGTTGCAAAAGATTACGCAAAACAAAATCCGAAAAATGAAGTAGTGTTTTCTTTCGCTTCTTCTTCAACTTTAGCAAAACAAGTTGAAGAAGGCGCGCCAGCGGATATTTTTGTATCTGCAAGCAATAAATGGATGAAATATCTTTCTGAAAAAGATTTAACCGTAAAAGAAACAGAAAAAGTTTTAGTGGGCAATGATTTAGTCTTAATCGCACCAGCAAAAAGTGCGGTAAATTCTGTGGATATTGCAAAAGGTGAATGGATCAATGCATTAAAAGATAGCTATTTATCTGTTGGCGATCCTGCACACGTACCTGCTGGTCAATACGCAGCAGAAGCATTAACCAAATTAAATTTATGGGATAAAGTGCAAGATCGTTTAGCGCGTGCTAAAGATGTGCGTGGCGCATTAGCTTTAGTTGAACGTGCAGAAGCACCTTACGGTATTGTGTACAGCACTGATGCAAAAGTTAGCCAACAAGTTAAAACGGTTGCAGTGTTCCCTGCAGATAGCCATAAACCAGTTGTTTATCCCGTTTCTATTGTAAAAGGTCATGATAATGCGGATTCTCGCGATTTCTTGAAATATTTAGAATCAGATGCTGCGAAGAAAGTGCTTGTAGGGTATGGTTTCTCTGCAAAATAAGATAGAATCTTAATAGTCATGAAGGGCGGATATTTCTGCCCTTTTGTTATTATAGAGCATCTTACCTCTCATCAATGTGGGATATTCCCATAAACAAGGGATTTAAAGAGAGGCTATTTAGATAAGGATTCATTTTGCTTACCCAATTTTTTTCATTTTTCAATCTGACGCCAATGGAAATCTCAGCAATTAATTTAAGCCTGAGTGTTGCAGTCAGTTCTATGCTTTGGAGTTTGCCGTTAGCCATTTTTGTGGCGTGGCTCTTAGCGCGCAAAAACTTCTATGGCAAATCTCTGATTACTGGCGTAATTCATTTGCCTTTAGTGTTGCCACCAGTGGTTATCGGTTATCTATTACTTGTAGCAATGGGGCGCAATGGTTTCATTGGCAAGTATTTATATCAGTGGTTTGGCTTATCTTTTGGTTTTAGTTGGAAAGGTGCGGTGCTTTCCTCTGCCGTGGTGGCCTTTCCATTGGTTGTTCGCGCGATTCGACTTTCTTTAGAAAATATTGATATTAAATTGGAGCAAGCGGCGCAAACACTCGGTGCTTCCGCTTGGCGTGTATTTTTTACAATAACCTTGCCGCTTTCTTTACCTGGGGTTTTAGCTGGACTCGTGCTTGGTTTTGCACGATCATTAGGGGAATTTGGCGCGACCATTACCTTTGTATCGAACATTGCAGGCGAAACTCAAACGATTCCCCTTGCGATGTATTCTTTTATTCAAACACCCGCAGCAGAAGAACAAACTGCTCGCTTATGTTTATTTGCTATCATTCTTTCATTGATTTCTTTGTTACTGTCTGAATGGTTGAGCAAGCGAATGCAGAAAAAATTAGGACAAGGAAATGTTGCAAATTAATGTGAAAAAACAGCTCGGGAAACTTGCCTTGCAAGCGAATATACAAGTGCCAGATCAAGGCGTAACCGCCATTTTCGGTTTGTCTGGCTCAGGCAAAACATCGCTGATTAATCTAGTCAGTGGATTGATACAACCAGATGAAGGATTCATCCGTTTAAATGACCGCACTTTAGTGGATATGGAAAGCCAAGAATCATTGCCGACCCACTTGCGTAAAATTGGCTATGTATTCCAAGATGCGCGTTTATTTCCTCACTACACTGTGAAAGGTAATTTGCGCTATGGCATGAAACATGTCTCGCAAGATGATTTTAACTATATTGTCGATCTTCTCGGTATTACTCATTTATTAAAGCGTTATCCGCTTACGCTTTCTGGCGGAGAGAAACAACGTGTGGCAATAGGGCGTGCGCTGCTGACTGATCCTGATATTTTACTGATGGACGAACCACTTTCTGCCCTTGATGTTCCCCGCAAACGCGAGCTAATGCAATATTTGGAACGTCTTTCTAAAGAAATTAATATCCCGATTTTATATGTTACACATAGCTTGGACGAACTGTTGCGTTTAGCTGATCGGGTCGTATTGATGGAAAACGGCATTGTGCAAGCCTATGACAGCGTAGAAAAAATTTGGAATAGCCCTATTTTTGCCCCTTGGAAAGGGGAAAACGAACAGAGCAGTGTACTTGCCTTGCCTGTTCATTTGCATAATCCACCTTATAAAATGACCGCACTTTCGCTAGGCGAACAAGCACTTTGGATTCATCAAGTACCCGCGAATGTAGGCGAGCGAGTGCTAGTTTGTATTTATAGTTCAGATGTTTCTATCATACTGCAAAAGCCAGAACAAACAAGCATTCGTAATATTTTACGTGGCAAGATTACACAAATTGAGATACAAGATTCTCGAGTGGATCTTGCCGTATTAGTGGAAGGGAATAAGATTTGGGCAAGTATCAGTAAATGGGCGCAAAATGAACTACGTTTTGCTGTTGGGCAAGATGTCTATGTTCAAATTAAAGCGGTGTCGGTGATGTAGTCGCCTTACCGCATTTTTAATTTTTAGAACAGGTTGCTGATAAAGATAACTAAGATGATCAAGGGTACAACAAATTTCACGTAGTTAAACCAAATTTTGATGAAAGTTGAATATTTTGTTGAAGAAAGTTCTTTTTTGGCTTCATCTTTTAACACGAAACCAACGAAAATAGCACAGCCAAGAGCGGTCAGCATAAAGAGAATATTTCCACTGGCGTAATCGTAGAAATCAAAAATGCTTTTGCCGAAAATGGTTACGTTTTTCCATAGATTATCGCCTAAAATTGCAGGGATATTGCCTAATAGAAAAATGCCACTAAGGGTTAAGACAATGGCTTTGCCACGGCGCATTCTGAGCTTTTCTTGTAATGCTGTAATGATTACTTCATAAATTGTGATGGAAGTAGTCAGCGCAGCAATTAATAATAAGCCGAAGAAGATAATCGCAAAGAATTTACCTGCCCATAAGTGAGAAAATACGATAGGTAAACTTTGGAATACTAAAGTTGGCCCTGCGTTTGGTTCAATCCCAAAAGTGAAAAGTGAGGGGAAAATCATAAAGCCAGCAAGTACAGCAATAATTGTATTGGTGAAACCTGTAATAACTGCAGTATGGATTAAGTTTTCTTCTTTATTTAAGTAACTGGAAAGGGTAATTAATACACCAAAACCAAGGCTTAATGCGAAGAAGACTTGCCCTAAAACGAAGATAAATAATTGTGGGGTAATTTTGCTGAAATCAGGTTTTAAATAGAATGTAATGCCTTCCATTGCGCCCGGTAATGTTACGTTGCGAATTACCATTCCAATTAAGAAGATAAATAGTAATGGCATTAAATATTTTACTGAACGTTCAATTCCACCAATGATACCTTTTGCCAAGATAATGTAATTCACGATAACAAATAAGAGGGTGTAGAATATAATTTCATAAGGGCTATTGCCGATATGAAGATCGTAGAAATTTTTGGCAATGTCTTTTGTGATGGGGGTTGAAATGTCTAATGTACCGCTGATTAGGCTAATGATATAAGAAATAACCCAACCACCAAGCACCATATAATACGCCATAATGCCAAATGCGCCGAGTAAGCCCATATAACCTAATATTTTCCAATATTTAGAAATGCCTTTTCCTTTGTCGAGAATTTTATCGCCGAACGCATCAATGGAATTTACACGTAAACGGCGACCTATCACGTTTTCAACTAAAATCATTGGGATACCGATTACAATCATTGCGATACAGAAAAGTAGAACGTAAGCACCGCCACCATTTTCACCCACAAGATAAGGGAAACGCCAAGTTGCACCGAAACCGACCGTTGCGCCTGCGACCGTCATTACATAAGTGAGGCGGCTCGACCAAGTTTGTCGCTGTTTATTGTTTGTTGTCATTTTTTATCCTATTTTTAATAAAAAGTGCGGTAAATAATTAGGCTGTTTTACCGCAAAATTAAAATTCAACTTTTTCTTTATATTCACAAAGATCTTCGATAATGCAAGATCCGCAACGTGGTTTACGCGCGATACAAGTGTATCGACCGTGTAAAATTAACCAATGATGAACATCCACTTTAAATTCATCAGGCACGACTTTAAGCAGCTTTTCTTCCACTTTTACCACATCTTTACCCGCTGCAAAATTAGTGCGATTGCATACACGGAAAATATGGGTATCTACCGCAATAGTTGGATGACCAAATGCCGTATTTAGCACAACATTGGCTGTTTTTCTACCCACACCAGCTAATGCTTCTAAGGCTTCGCGATTTTCGGGCACTTCACCGTTGTGCTTTTCAATTAAATCACGGCAAGTTTTGATAATATTTTCTGCTTTGCTATTAAAAAGACCGATAGTTTTAATATAGCTTTTTAAACCATCTAATCCTAAATCTAAAATCGCTTGAGGCGTGTTTGCCACGGGGAATAGTTTTTCTGTTGCTTTATTCACGCCTTTATCGGTTGCTTGTGCCGATAGAATGACCGCAATTAATAATTCAAAGGGCGAATTATACTGTAATTCTGTGGTCGGGTGGGGGGTTTGCTCTCGTAATCTTGTGAGTATTTCGATTCTTTTTGTTTTGTTCATATTTTTGTAGAAATTAGCCTATTTAATTTATTGGAATTATCTGTTTAGAAGACTGTAAGCCCCCTTCCGTCGCTTCGTGACACCTTCCCCCGCAAGCAGGGGAAGGAAAGATTTGGTTGCTTTATTTTTTTACATTATCAATTCGATTTTTTATGGCGAGGAGCAAGCCTAAGCCTATAAATGCGCCTGGTGGCAGAATGAAAAGTAAAAAGCTACTGTCTGTATGGTAAATATGGTGCGTTAAAAATTTTGCTTGTTCGCCGAATAGATTTTCTATGCCCTCAAAAATAGTGCCTTGTCCAATAATTTCACGTAATGCGCCGAGTATGGTTAGACTAAGTGCCATTCCTAATCCCATTGAAAACCCATCCCAGATGGAATGGAGTAAGCTGTTTTTTGAGGCGAATGCTTCTGCGCGACCGATAATAATACAGTTGGTCACAATTAATGGAATAAAAATCCCCAGTGATTGATAAAGCGTATAAGTGTAAGCATTCATTAAAAGTTGAACCGCTGTTACTGTGGTTGCAATGATCATCACGTAGATTGGAATACGGATTTCCTTAGGAATATATTGACGGAAAAGGGAAATGACCGTATTTGTGCAAGTGAGTACAAGCATTGTTGCTAAACTCAAACCAAGCGCGTTGGTGGCGGTGCTAGACACCGCTAAAAGTGGACAAAGCCCGAGAAGTTGAACAACCGCAGGGTTATTTTTCCAAATTCCTTGAGCAAAAATTTCTTTCCAGATGGATTTTTGTTGATTTTCAACCGCACTTTCTATTTTTTCTTCTTCAAGTGCGGTATTTTTTTCAGTTAAATCTGTCATATTATTTCACTTGTGTTGAAAGCTGTTGTAACAAGGCTTGATTATTTAGCATGATTAATGCTGAGCGTTTAGTTTGATTAACCACTGCGCGAGGTGTAATGGTTGCACCAGAAAATTGATCAAATTTTCCGCCATCTTTTTTTACCGACCATTCGCTTAAATTATGTTCATTAATTGATTGATTTGTGAAACCTAAAATCCAGTTAGAAATTCGGCGTTCAATTTTATCGCCTAAGCCTGGTGTTTCGTGATGTTCGATTACTCGTACGCCTAACACTTCGCCTTTCGGATCTAATCCCACAAGCAAGCGAATATCACCAGAGTAACCATCTGGTGCGGTGGTTTCATAGGCATAGGCAGAAATATTTCCATCTTTTTTCGCAAAATAAATTTTTTGGATACCCACAAAATTTTTATCTTGAGGAATAACCGCACTTTCTAGCAAATTATTGTTGAAATAATCTTGTGGGATAACTTGTAGAAGTAATTCTCGCTGTTGTGCTGCGATTACCGCATCAATTTTATCTTTGGTTAGGAAATAAATTCCTGCAGAAATTATTGTGCAAAGTAGGGCAATAAAGCCTAACAATATGCCATAACGCGATGTGATTTTTACTGTACCCATTATTTTCTTCCTTTTGTTGGATAACCAGATACGCGCGGACGTGTGTAATGATCGATAAGTGGGACGCAAATATTACTTAATAAAATGGCGAATGCCACGCCGTCTGGATAATTTCCGTGATAACGAATGAGATAAACAAATAACCCCACTAATGCGCCAAAAATAATTTTTCCGCGTGGTGTAATGGAGGCTGTGACAGGATCTGTTGCAATAAAAAATGCACCAAACATCATTGCGCCACTAACGAGTTGGCTAATCGCACTTAAATGCGTGAAACCAGTAAAAGCGGTCGCAGTGGCTAAACAGAAAAAGGTGACAAGCATCGCCACTGGAATTTGCCAGTGAATAATGCGTTTTAAAATAAGGAAAATTCCGCCCGCTAAGAAAGCCACGTTGATTTGCCACCAGCCTTGAGCAAAATCGGTTCCATTACCCATAAAAATCGGCAGTTTAATTAATTCATAAAAATCACTTAATTGATTGTGACTTTTATAGAAAATTTTTGCGCTATCCAAAGGCGTTGCTTGGGTGATTCCATCAATGTTATGTGTAAGTTGTGAAAGGGTAAATCCATCCGTGGTTAAGCCTGAAAATATTAATGAAAATGCATCTGAAAAAGTCGGTGGTTCCTGTAATAAATTAATTGGTGGCATCCAAGTTGTCATTTGTAACGGAAATGAAATTAGAAGAATTACATAGCCAATCATCGCGGGATTGAATGGGTTTTGCCCTAAACCCCCATAAACCTGTTTACCTAATAAAACTGCACAGAGTGTTCCAATGATGATGACCCAATAAGGTGCATAAGGTGGAATAGCCATTGCCAAAATTAACGCAGTCAGGGCTACGCTGAAATCTGAAAGATAATTGAGCGGTTTTTTACCTCGTAATTTTATTGCAATAAATTCCGCAATGATTGCCGTACCAATGGCTAATGCGGATTGAAGCAGCACGCCAAATCCAAAATAATAAATTTGCGTGAAAAAAGCGGGCATCATTGCCAAAATGACCCAAAGCATAATACGCGCAGTGAGTTTTCCTGAATGAGTATGTGGGGAGCTAACCATTTTAAACATTATTTTATTCCTGATTATTTTCTAATGTTGTTTGTGTTTTTGCCAGTTTCTTCGCTTTTGCCCGAGCAATGGCGGCGGCTACGGCTGCTTTTTTAGGGTCAAGTGCGGTTGAATTTTCTTGTGTTTTTTCTACCGCACTTTTTGTTTTTTCTACTTCATTTTCTGCGGTTTGAGAGTTTGAAATAGCTTCGCTGGTGCTATTTGCTTGTGCAAGTTTTTTTGCTTTTGCACGAGCAATCGCTGCAGCAACAACCGCTTTTTTCGCATCGGTTGGTTGAGTTTGTTGTTCTTGGTTTTCGACTTGAGATGCTGCTTGTTGACGAGCTAAACGGCGTGCCTTACGTTGTGCCATTAAATCTGTGTTATCAGGTAAAACTTCTCCTTTTTCTGAGGTTAGTGTTTTAATCTGCGTTGATTCTGTTTCATTGGCTTTTTTCGCTTTCAAGCGTTCGAGTGCCGCCTTGACTGGATCTTCCCCTTTAGTTTGTGCTAATTCTTCACGGCGAGCCTGTGCTGCACGTTGTGAACGTGCTTTACGCTCTTGTTCTTCACGTTCCATCCGTGCTTGTTTTGCTTCAAAGCGAATTTTGGCTTCATCTGATTTTTTCTGTTTTTCTTTTATTTGCCAGATTTTAGCTTTTTCTTGGCGGAAATATTGAATTAGAGGAATATGGCTTGGGCATACGTAGGCGCAAATTCCACATTCAATACAATCTTTGAGAGCGTATTCTTCCGATTTTTTGTGATCTTCACTGCGCGCAAACCAATAAAGTTGTTGTGGCATTAAATTTACTGGGCAGGCATCAGAACAGCTAGAACAACGAATACAAGCCTGTTCTGCTTCAGGTTCGGCATATTCAAGATAATCTGGCGCAAGTAAACAATTGACAAGTTTTGTCACAGGCGCATTTAGGTTTGGAAGCTCTAGCCCCATCATTGGCCCACCTGCAAATATAGGAAAATGTTTGTCAAATTGATAGCCCGCATCGCTCAATATTTGGGAAATGGGTGTGCCAAGACGCACCCAATAATTGCCTTTTTCAGCGATTTTATTTCCAGTAAGGGTGACAACACGCTCAATTAAAGGCTCGTCATTTATAACTGCTCTTTTTATTGCGAACATTGTTCCCACATTTTGCATTAATACGCCAATGCTGGATGAACGCTCACCGCTTGGCACTTCTATCCCTGTGAGCAAATAAATCAGTTGTTTGGTAGCACCTGAAGGATATTTTGTTGGAATAACCCGAACGCTAATATCATTTGCTCCCTGTAGTGCATTGCGGATTGCCGATATGGCTTCTGGTTTGTTATCTTCAATGGCAATGACAACTTTTTCAGGGTGCAATATATAACGTAAAATACGAATGCCTTTTATGATTTCATCAGCGCGTTCACGCATAAGACGATCATCACAAGTGATATAAGGCTCACATTCTGCACCATTGATAATTAAGAGTTTGACTTTTTGCTCTGCTGACTGAATTTTGGCAGCAGTTGGGAATACTGCACCGCCTAAACCTGCTATACCTGCTTGATAGATTTTGTGAATAAGTTGTTCTGGCGATAGCGTTGAAAAATCATCAATAGGATTACGTTCGATCCATTGATCTAAACCATCCGACTGTAAATGAATTGTGGGTTCATCAAGACCTGAAGGATGCGTGGCAACATAAGGTTTAATCGATTTAATTGTGCCAGAAGTGGGCGCGTGAACTGGCAACATACGCAAGCCATCGCCTTTTGTTAAGGCTTGTCCTTTTAAGACGTAATCGCCCTCTTTTATTAAAAGATTGCCTGTTGTTCCTAGGTGCTGTTTGAGTGGAATGTAAAAATCCGTGCCGAGAGGCAGATGGCGTAATGGCTGTGAATTAGATTGAGATTTCATTTCTGGTGGATGAATTCCACCTTTGAAATCCCATAATTTACCGGAATTGAAACGAGATAATACGTCCGCCATTTATTCCCCCACAACCAATTTTTTTTCAGAGCCATCGACATTCATTACTGGAATAACGAGTTTTGCATCAAATTTCCAATCCCAATTATCAATATTTTTTTTCACGGGAATCATTAAAATACAATCTGTCGGGCAGGGCGCAACACAAAGCTCGCAACCTGTACAAAGATCGGGAATGATCGTGTGCATTGCTTTATTTGTACCAATAATGGCATCAACGGGACAGGCTTGGATACATTTTGTGCAGCCAATACACATATTTTCATCAATAAAAGCAACTTTCTCGATAGGTTCTTCTATGCCCTCCATTGTTGGTACATCAACCCCTAAAATTTCGGCAATTTTTACGATAGTTGTTTGACCACCTGGAATACATTTTGTGATTTCATCGCCATTGCAAATGGCTTCAGCATAAGGCTTACAACCAGGATAACCACATTGCCCACATTGGCTTTGCGGTAAAATAGCATCAATTTTCTCTACGACAGGATCAGCTTCCACTTTGAGCTTGATTGATGCAAAGCCCAAAATCGCACCGAAAATTAAAGCGAGTAGCGTAATTACGATGAATAAAAAGGTCATTATTTCTTTCTTTTTCCTGAAAAATACTGAGAGAACCCAATAAATAAAATTAACAGAGTTATTATCATTAAAAGGTAAATCATTTTATTATTTTACAAGTCCTGTAAATCCCATAAAAGCGAGGGACATTAAGCCTGCGGTAATTAAAGCAATGGCTGAACCGCGAAAAGTGGCAGGTATATCAGCGGCGACTAAACGTTCACGAAGCGCGGCAAAAAGTACCAATACTAAGGAAAAGCCGAGAGATGCACCAAAACCATAAACGACAGACTCTGTTAAATTATGAGCGAGATTTACATTTAATAATGCGACACCAAGTACTGCGCAGTTTGTAGTTATCAAAGGCAAGAAAATGCCGAGTAAACGATATAATGTTGGACTTGTTTTGTTTATTGCCATTTCGGTAAATTGCACCACTACAGCAATAACTAAAATAAACACTAATGTACGTAAAAAAGTGGCATTTAAGGGAATTAGAATATAGTGATCGACCAAATATGCACAAAGGGAAGCAACAGTTAAAACAAACATTGTTGCTAATCCCATTCCCACAGCCGTTTCAATTTTTTTGGATACACCCATAAAAGGGCAAAGACCTAAGAATTTTACCAATACAAAATTGTTAATTAATGCGGTGCCGATAATCAATAAAATATAGTGCGTCATTATTTTTTGCCTTTTGAATAGGGGCGTTATTATCCCTATTTATGGAAGCAAGAACAATAGAAAATTTTGCTAAGGGGAAATGGTAAGTTGCGATTTTGTTATTAAAATAAAAAACGCAGCTAATCATTTAAACGATTAGCTGCGTAATATTTGGATTAACAATACTCAACTTGATTTATGAATTAAATATAATAAAACCCCTAAAGATCGGCGAGTATCTTAATGACAAAGATTTGTCTTGTAAACATAGAAATAAAAACTTCTTTTTTTGTGGATAAATGTTTAGTACATAAAGTCTCTAGACTGTTTTGTACTATAACGATGAATGATATTAATTGCACTTTCTTCAGCTTGTCGTCCGAATTTTTTTATTAGGGATTTTTTTAAACGGTATTTAACATTAAGCACCTGTTTTTCTTTCATTTTTTCCAAAATTAAATCATCACTCGTTGAGATTTCATCTACAAGTTGTAATGCAATGGCTTGTTGTCCAAACCAATGTTCGCCTGTTGCAATTTTATCAATATCTAGGCAAGGGCGATTTTGTGAGACAAATTGTTTGAATAATTTATGTGTTTCTTCCAATTCTTGTTGAAATTTTTGTTTGCCTTTTTCAGTGTTCTCACCCAATACGGTCACTGTACGTTTAAATTCGCCCGCAGTCATTACATCTACATCGACATCGTGTTTTTTCAATAGTCGATGAACATTTGGAATTTGAGCGACAACGCCAATAGAACCAATAACAGCAAAAGGTGCGGATACAATTTTATCGGCAACGCAAGCCATCATATAACCGCCACTTGCAGCCACTTTATCGACGGCAACAGTTAATTTTATGCCTTTTTGTTTTAAGCGAGATAATTGAGAGGCTGCAAATCCATAATTATGCACAATGCCACCAGGGCTTTCTAAACGTAGTAATACTTCGTCTTCTGGTTTTGCTACATTTAAAATTGCTGAAATTTCTTCTCGAAGTGCGGTTGTTTCTGAGGCTGAAATATCGCCGCAAAAATCTAATACATATACGCAAGCTTTCTTTTCATCTTCTAAAGTATCGCCTTTTTTCAATTTTTCTTTGCGTTTTTTAGCATTTTGTTTTTCCGCTTTTTTTTCAGCTTTAGTGCGTTGTTTTTGTTCTTCTTCAGAAAGATTAAAATCACGTAATAAACGAACTTGTTCATTAAATTCTTCTGATAAATCTTTAATTTCTAATTCTCCCACTTTAGACTTGTTATGTTGGCGATAAGAAATAATCAAACCAACAATAGCAAGAATGAGTAATAAAATTGTTAAAATTTCCAGAATAAAAATTCCATAGCCTGTTAAAATATCGTTCAACATTGTTACTCCCGTTGATATTTAATGGATTAAATTTTCACGACACTGGTTTAGTGTGTAGATCGCCAACATAATAAAACATTGTGATTGTTTGTGCTATTTATAACAAAAAATTTTAAATTAATTCTTACTTTTTATTTTCATTTTGGCTAATTTGGCATAGCATAAGCGAGTATTTCATTTATACCAAAGGAGCAATTATGAAATTACGTGCTGTTGTATTAGGTCTTGCCACATTATGCGCAAGTACGGCAACCTTTGCTGGAATGGTTTCCACTTCATCTAACCTTGAGTTTTTAGCGATTGATGGTCAAAAAGCCTCTAAATCTCTCGGAAAAGCTAAGACATTTACTGTAGATGATACCCAAAGCCATCAGGTTGTTGTGCGTTTAAATGAAATTGTTGGTTCAGGATCGAATCAATCTCTTTTTGAATCTAATCCTGTGATTGTGACATTTCAAGGTAATGCTGAAGATTTAGTTATTTCCGCACCAGCTATTCGTAATCTTGATAGTGGCGATAAATTCAATCAAATGCCAAATATTACTGTGAAAACAAAATCAGGTAATGCTATTTCAGCGAAAGTGGATGTGTTAAAACAAGAGGGTTTATTCCCAAGTGGTAATGTGCTAAATGATCTTGCTGAATATAATGCGTCTGGTGCAGCGGCATCAGTTTCTAAATTTACTGCAACAACTTCTGCTAATTCAATGGTTGCTGCGCCAGCAGGTAATGCAAAAGCGAATAAAGGAAAAGTGGTTGTTCAGGGCGAAAACGTTGCAGAGCAACAGCTTCAATATTGGTTCCAACAAGCGGATAAAGAAACTCAAACACGTTTCTTAAACTGGGCAAAATCCCATAAATAATGACCGCACTTTATACAATAAAAAGTGAGCCTTGTTGCTCACTTTTCTATTTTGATAAGGATTTGAAATGAATATTCGGTTAAATGCTAAAGTAATTTCTACAATTCCTGTTTTTATTGCTGTAAATATTGCAGCAGTGGGAATATGGTTTTTTGATATTTCTTCGCAATCAATGCCTTTGATTCTAGGGATCATTGCAGGTGGTTTAGTGGATTTGGATAACCGTTTAACTGGACGATTGAAAAACGTATTTTTTACCCTTATTGCCTTTTCTATTTCTTCCTTTATTGTGCAGTTACATATTGGCAAGCCTATCCAATATATTGTGTTAATGACGGTGCTGACATTTATTTTCACTATGATTGGTGCCGTGGGGCAGCGTTATAGCACCATTGCTTTCGGTTCATTAGTGGTTGCGCTTTACACCACATTAACTTATATCCCAGAGGTAAATGTATGGTTTATTAACCCTGTAATGATTTTATGCGGTACCTTGCTGTATAGCGTGGTAACTCTGATTGTTTACCTGTTTTTCCCAAATCGCCCCGTGCAAGAAAGTGTCGCTAAAGCGTTTTGTGCGTTGGGCGAATATTTAGATACCAAATCCTGTTTTTTTGATCCTGACGAAGTGGCTGAGATTGAAAAAAAACATCTTAATTTCGCGATGAAAAATGCGAATGTTGTCACGGCATTTAATATTGTGCGTACCGCACTTTTTTATCGTATTAGAGGGCAACATCGCCATCCTCGTACCCAGAGAATGTTACGTTACTATTTTGCCGCACAAGACATTCATGAGCGCACCAATTCTACGCATTTTGATTATCAACAAATAACGGAAAAACTAAAAAATACAGATTTGATTTTCCGTATTCAACGTTTGTTAGAACTACAAGCACAATCCTGTAAAGAAATCACGGCGAGTTTACGTGAAAATAAACCTTATCATTTTAATGAACGTGTGGAACGTGCGCTTTTAGGCACCTTGCATTCCTTTGAACTATATCGAGCACAACATCTTAATGATCAAGATGAACTGATTGATATCCAAACCTTGTTAGATAATTTACAAAGCATCAACTGGCAACTTCGCCAATTAGCACAAGACACGACGGATACAGAACAATTAGCTCAAATTCATACGGAACAAATCACTGGGTTAAAAAATATCAGTGCGGTGATTTTTAGCCATTTTACTTTTGAGTCACCGTTGTTCCGTCATGCGGTACGCTTATCTATTGTGGTATTTTTATGTTGTGCAATTGTTGAGTTTTTCCAATTTAATCTTGGTTATTGGATTTTATTGACCACTGTATTTGTGTGTCAGCCAAATTATTCTGCAACTAAAGTACGTTTACGTCAGCGCATTATCGGCACGATATTAGGCGTAGTGGTGGGGTCTCTATTACCTTATTTAAATCCAACCTTAGAATTAAAACTGGGTCTTGTGGTGCTCACAAGTACTTTGTTCTTTTTCTTCCGTAGTAATAATTATAGTTTCTCGACCTTTTTCATCACACTACAAGTATTGCTCAGTTTTGATGTCATGGGATTTGATACGGCAGCTGCGTTGATGCCTCGTTTACTTGATACTTTACTTGGTGCCGCGATTTCATGGTTTGCCGTATCTTACTTATGGCCAGATTGGAAATATTTGCAACTTGATAAAGTGAGCCATCAAGCATTGCGTAGTGATGCGGTGTATTTATTGCATATTATTAGTCAATTGCAATTTGGTAAAAGCGACGATCTTAAATATCGCATAGCACGTCGCAATGCACATCAATATGCAGCCGCACTGAGTACAACACTTTCCAATATGAATAATGAACCAGTGAAATACAAGACATATTTACAAAAAGGTTTTGATTTACTCAAACTGAATTATTCTCTATTAAGCTATATTTCAGCACTGGGAGCTTATCGAGACAGAATGAAAAATTTGCAACAGACCGCACAGTTTTTATCTGGTTTTTATCCCGTGGCAAAGAAAATTATCTATACCTTAGAACACATTGAAGAAATACCCGAAGCTATTTTTAACCAACAGCAAGAACGTATTGAAACACATTTAAAAGAATTAGAAAAACAAGAGATGACTGCTGAAGAACGCACCGTCTTTAGTTTGCCGTATCAACAATTGAATTTGATTACCCAACTATTGCCACAATTTTATGGGTATTTTAAGAAAGAGATAAACTGTCAGCGTGCGGGAGCGTTATAAATATAAAAGTGCGGTTG